>DAOWDW010000071.1 GCA_030638845.1 Candidatus Peregrinibacteria bacterium
CCATTCTACTACGCAAGCTTCGTAGAATGGTTTTGTGTTACAATGTAACACAAAAATAATCTCACTTATTTTACTTACTTCATTTCTTTCACTCGAAGTTAGGCAAGTTCCATTTTTATGTAATAAAGGCTCTTTCCGTCATCTGTATCTAATATAAATTTAGCATCTAATTCCGAAAGTTGAACTATTGTTTGGCACATCTTAAGTAAAATATGTGCTGGTAGATGTACTCCTTTTTGTAAGCATATGAGTCAGAGAACAATGCAGTCGCCCATGCTAGAGTTCACCGATTGATTGAGTTGTATAAATCCATACGTAATCTACCAAAATTCGATTCTAACCATTGCCCAATTATTGGAGTGCAGACAACAGATGATGAAGTAGATTATTGCCTACAAGTTCATCGCACCAGAGACTTTCAAGCCAGTCAGATAGATCTTAATGGTATTAAAGAAGATGAAGCATATACATCAAGAGGTGCAACTCCTGCAGGAGAGCATGTGTATGATATTTCTTTCCTGACCGGGCACATGGGAGAATCTTTACCTAAAAACTTTCAAGAATGGTCAGGTGCTTATCTCTTTTCACACGACCCTGCATTTGTTGAACTGAATCTTAATAGAAGAGGAGTGCATCTTATAAACACGAAAGGTAAAAATGATCGTTTCCATGCCATGGGGCTTGCTGCCATGCATTGCAACCGCTCAGAGATGTTCAAACCACCAGTATCTATTCAACTACCAATTAAGGATATCCTTAGAAAGGATGAAATGAAAAAAGTAGTGAGAGACCCTACTAGCTTATCTATTCCTGTAAAAATTACCTCTGATGGAAAAAGGGCAATAGTGGAAAGAGTTTAAAACGTCCGCCCGATTTTGTCAGGAAGACAAAAAATATCCAGAGATGTGACCCGTTTACCGTATCCAATCACCACGCTCATTAGATTTGGGACAGACCCCGAATCGAAGTAGCTGCTATTTATCGAAGGGCAACCTTGCCTCAATGTCGGCAACGTCAATTTCAGCTTTGTGCTTTTCATAGAGTGCACGGTCAAGAACATACACGTCGGAAGCGTCTGACAACTCCTCTGTGAATGCCAATCCCTGGCATCTATCTCGGATCTCTTCACCGTACTTCCTAACAACCATCGCAAGAAATTCATCTTTCATTGGTTGGCACACACAAGGTTCTTCGGGTTCTTCACGCATAAGGTTCTTTGGGGTATTCGTCAGCAACCGTATATATGAGACTCCATTATAGTTGCCCCAACAGAGACACATAGTAGCAAAAACGTGCCGCCCTGTCGAGAGCACTACCTCCCCTGTATGAATCACATACACTACGGAAAAATAAATCCTCGCTTCTTCCTACAATATGGTATACTTCTTTTATGCGATTTTTTGCTTTAGAAACCAACATGGACAAAATACGGGAAAAGTTCTGCCAGGGAGAAAATGAATGCGAAGTACTTTCCACTCATTTCCATGGAATATCCTTTTTAATGGCAATTATAAGAGAAATGCTAATTCTATTTTCAATGATTTGCCTTGTAATAGTAGCAATGTATTTTGGATGGCCAATGCAATGGCCTCTTTCTATCGCTGGTTTTGTAATATTAATATTGGTTATTCCATCTATGCTTAAATCTTATATAGACTGGAAATACGACTTTATTATTGTTACTACAGATAAAGTAATACTGATAGATCAAACATCATTTTTTAGAAATGAAATTAAGCCAATTCAATACGACAACGTAGGAGGAGTAAGTACACGTACACAATGGCTTGGTCTATTTTCTTTTGGCGAAGTACGCATTGCATTAAAAGAAGGAGAAGGAGGAACAGACGTAATAAGAAGATTTGTTCCTCACGCAAATGACGTAGCAGGAAAAATTACAGAAATGGTTACAAAATATCAACGAAGAAGAGTTAATCAGTCAATTCAAAATAATAATCTATAAAAATAGATTAAAAGCATATCCAATTAAAATAATTCCAATTGTTACAACAGCAAAAAATGAACTAAGTAATTTTAGACTCATTACTTTTTTAAGTATTAGTGCTTCCGGAAGAGACAATCCTACTACTGCCATCATAAATGCAAGAGCGATACAAAAGGTTATAAACAATGCTATCTGCAAATTTTTCTATCATATTTATATTAATATAACACAGTAAGAGTAATATTTAACTATGAATAACGCAGAAGAATTTGTTTCAAAGGATGAATGCATAAAAGAATTCAAAAATGCTGGCTGTACATCTAAAACAATACCGCCTGTAATGATATGCGCTTGCTTTGAAAGAGATGGAGGGTTATCAAGAAATCAACTAGATATTTTACTTAGAGCTTTTGCACCACCTAAAGAAATAAATAGTACATAATAAAAACCAAGAGGCAGGCTTAGATAATCATTTTTCATTTCCTAGTGGTGATATCCACTCCCTTTAAGTATCTCCATTGCTCTGTAAAGCTGTTCTAAAAACAGCACCCTACATAACTCATGTGGCAATGTCATTTTAGATAAAGATATTACTCTGTCTCCAAACTCTCTAACTTCATTATTTAATCCATACGCTCCACCAATAACAAAAATTATTGAATCACCTTTGTCTTTATTGTTACTTATTACTTTAGAAAATTCTTCAGATTCCAATTCCTTCCCTATTTCATCTAATACAAATATAGTTCCTTCCGTTTTTTCTAAACGATCTAAAATAGATTTTGATTCCTCTTCTTTTTGTTTGCTTGGATCTTTTTGCTTACTAGCAGGTAATTCAACCACCTTAAAATTACATGAATGATTTAGTCTAGAAATATAATCCTCACATCCATCTTTACACCAAGACTTTTTTAGAGAGCCAACAGACAGTAGCGTTATCGCAAACATAATATTTATTTCATTTACTTTATTTTCGCATTTCTTTTATTCCACAAGGCTTATTTCTTTTGTAGTACCGACACTGTTTCTATATGAGCAGTATGTGGAAACATATCTACGGGCTGAACAGTTCTAAGCTCATATCCATTTTTTAGGAAAACAGCCATATCTCTAACAAGAGTAGCTGTATTGCAAGATACATAAACTACCTTCTTTGGATTGTGTGCCAAAATTGCACTAATAGCTTTAGGATGTAACCCCGCACGAGGAGGATCTACAATAACAGTAGAAAATATATATTTACCCCCTGCCACGAGTTGTTTAGAGAGAACTTGCTCTGTTCTTCCTTTATAAAAACTTATATTTCCAATTCTATTTTTACCTGCGCTACGCAAGGCATCTTCTATTGCAGTAGGATGACTTTCTATTCCCACAACCTTCTCGCAATACCTAGCTAAATATTGTCCTATTGTTCCCATTCCACAATAAGCATCTAGTACAATTTCATTAAGACCTAAGTCTGCACCGTCTTTTATTGCTTGATACAATTTTTCTGTAGCCAATGTATTGGTCTGAAAAAATGAAAATGGAGAAATTTCAAATGTAAGATCAAACAATCTCTCTGTAATAGTATTTTTTCCAACAAGAGTGTGTACTTTTGGTGTATCTGGTCTTTCATCCATACCCAAATTTTCTATAACAAGAAGTGATGCCAAACCAGAACGTCCTCCAAATTGCATAAAATGCTGGAATAAAGGCTCTAACTCTTTTTTTCTTGCTTTAACAACAAAAGCAATCATCTGTTCTCCTGTCTGAATTCCCCTCCTTAATAATAACGTACGTAGCAATCCTTTATGAACCTTGGAATTGTACACAGGGAGATTGGTTGATTGCATAAATCGTTTAACATCCGATAACAAGGATGCAATTTGCTCATCATACAAGTGGCATTCAGTTACAGGTAGTACAGTAGACCACTGTCCAGGCTGATGAAAACCAACACATGGATTTTCATCTAAATATATATGCTTTCCATTTTTTTCTTCAATACGCATATTTTCATAACCAAACCTCATTTCTAATTTATTTCTGTAATGAAATACCTGAGGACTTGGAATAATGGGCAAAACTCTTCCTGGTAGAGCCTTACGGAGTTCTTCATCTATAGGAGTTAAATGCTCCAGTGTATCTCTAACAATATTCTCTTTATATTCAATCTGTTTGTTATAAGAAAGATTCTGCCAAACACAGCCACCACACTCATGAAAATGCTTACATTTAGGAGCAATTTCTTCTATGGATTTCTTAACAACTTTTACTACTTTTGCCTCACAGTATGTATCTTTGCATTTATGTAGAACAACCTCTACTTTTTGACCTGGAATAGAACTAGGAACAAATATAGCCATACCATCTATATGCGCCAAACCATTGCCGCCATGCGTCAGTTTTTCTATAGCCACAGTATGCTGCTGACCAGGACATAAAGCACCAGTCTTAACTATTGACATAAATACAATAATATTGTAAAGTTACAATCCTTTTTGCTCATGCAGGAAAAACTCTTCCTCTTCACCGGCTTAAGTCTTCTCTGCGTTAGTATGGGCGTCTCACCCGAATCTGATTTAATTTTACCACAGCAAAATACCTTTGCAAGCGAAGAGACACAAAATATTGATGATCACGCTGTTGCTCCAATACGAAGATTTGCAGTACAGCAAAAAAGAAATAGCGAAATAACTGCAAAACTTTCTATGGAAAATGCAGTCCCTCTAATTACAAAAAATAAGAAAGTTATTAAAAAAGAAGAGAAAGTAATACAAAAAGAACCAGAACCTAAAATACATCCCACAATAGATAAAGCAGATATAAATATTCGCCATAGAATAATTGCCAATGAAGTAATTCAGGAAATGCCAAAGAAATGCCAAAATATTCTTAAAAACTTTTATGTAAGGTATGAACCAACCGAAAGCAGAGGGCTAGGAGGTAAATCTACAATTATTTTAAGTGGTCTAGTTCCAGATAAAGAATTTAGAGCACTATTCATACATGAGTTTGGTCACATGGTAGATTTAGGATGTATAAATGGAACAGCTCTTGGAAAAAATACTCAATATAAAGATGGAAAAGAAATAATGAAAGATGATGACCCAAGTATAGATTTCTATCAGCTATCTTGGCTAAATAGCCACACGCAAAAAAAAGGAAGTAAAAATGAAGATTTCGTTTCTGGATATGCACAGTGGGATATGTTTGAAGACTTTGCAGAAAGCTTTACCTACTTCGTATTACATAGAGAAGTATTTATTGCTCGTGCAGAAAAAAATGAAATACTAGCCGCTAAATATAACTGGTTTATAAATAACCTGCCTCCCATTTATGTGAATTCAAAAAGTGAAGTAACAAATATACATAATATTCCGTGGGACATAACTAAATTAAGTTATACTTGGTCGGAAAAATAAAACAATGCTTCAATGAAGCATTGAAATACTGAATAACGCTTTGTTGATCGCTTGCGCATTGTTTCATTGTTTTATTGTTCTATTGTTTTATTTCTAAGTTGAATCACTGATATACTATTGCTTGATGCTTCGATACAGATTACTCCTAACCCTCTGGCTAATTAGTGACCTAGTTCTATTTATAAAAGTTTATGCACTCGCATATTTCTTAAGAGTTGGTTTTTTATTTTCAACTGATTTTTCCTTTCCTAAATATATTAGCATTGTTGCACTAAGTGCTCCTTTCTGGGTAATTATTTTAATGACTACAAGAACATTTGCTCTCACAAGAAGACAAACAAGCTTAAAAAATTTCGCATACATAGTTTTCTCATCTGTAACTGCCGCAGCGCTCTTTTCTCTTGCATACTATTTCATATACGGTCTTTTCTTTAGTAGAATGCTCCTTGCTATGGCTATAGCCTTAAGCATAATTTGTGGGTGGATATGGCATGTTATTTATTCCATTATGTTTAGATCTGTTCTAAGAACAGATCCTCCAGTATTCCCAACACTAATACTCGGAGACACAAGAGAATCTGAAAAACTTATTGAAATACTAACAGCACAAAAAAATCCATTAAAACCTGTAGCTGTTTTAGACGGTAAAGGGTCTAAGAAAGAAGAAATGCATGGAGTACCAGTCCTAGGAAAACTAAATAAACTCGAAGAGGTGCTAAAAAAATATAAAATAACGCATTTAATCCAATGTAGTGATTTAGAGCAAAGTATTAATCTACTAAGTGCATGTAGAAAGCGTGAAATAACCTACATGTTACTACCATCAGTTTTAGGAATTGTAGAACGTGATGAACGAGTAGAAAAACTAGAAGGACAATCTGTGGTATGTGTAGATAGTACTTCTAAGTGGAACTGGTTTTTTAGATAACAAAGAAATGAAGAATTAAGAATGAAGAATAACCAAAGCAATAGCGTAATCAAATACTTCAACTATTCTGCATTTTACATTCTGCATTCTGCATTTTAGCTTCCTCATTAATTCTGTACTTTTCACTCTGCATTCTGCACTAATATGATATTCTGCCCAAGAATATGATCTCCTTCATCCTCGCCGGCGGCTTTGCTACAAGATTGTGGCCAATAACTGAGAAGAGGGCGAAACCCTTGCTTCCTCTAGCTGGTATACCACTTATTTCTCATCTTACAGAGAAGATTCCAAACAATATTCCAATTGTTGTAAGTACAAATGCAGCATTTGGTAATGATTTTATTGAATGGAAAAACACTCAAGATAGATCCAATATTTCTATAGTTGTTGAAGAAACAATTAATGACGATCAAAAATTGGGAGCTCTGGGTGCAGTGGCTCAGTGGATAGAGAATGAAAATATTTATGAGGATGTACTTCTTTTAACTGGAGATAATTACTGTGGTTTCTCCATAGAAAAATTTATTTCTTCAGCTAGACCAAGTATTAGCCTGCTAGCAGCGCACGATATTGGTAATCTAGGTCTTGCGAAATTGTTTGGAACGGTACTTTTAAACGAAGACGGAAAGCAGATAAAAGGATTTGAAGAAAAGCCAAAAAACCCAAAAACAACACTTGTTAGCACTGGTTGTTCTATACTTTCTGCAGAAATACTGCCAATACTCAAAGAATACGCAAAGCAGCACCCAGATAATATTGGAGGAATATTTGAGGAACTAATTCAAAGAAATATAAACATAGACTGTTTTCAATTTGAAGACCCATGGTTTGATATTGGGTCTTTTAATGCATATATAGAAGCAACCAAGATTCTAGTTGGGAATCACACGCTAAAAGATTCTGAAGAACAAATACAAAATTGTACGCTAAATGGTGCGAATGTTATTGGAGCTGGCTCTAGAGTAATAAATAGTACATTAAATAATGTAGTACTATTTAATAATTGCATTGTAGATGACTGTATACTCGAAAATTGTATAATTGATAACGAATGTGCACTTAAAGGGATAGATTTAACGGGGAAGATGCTTAGGGAAAGAACAACATTGAAAATGTAGCAATACCGAAATGTATCAATATAGCAATAATAGTATACAGTTCCACAAATCGCTTACGTATTGCTTCATTGTTTTCATTGTCTTCATTATTTCATTCCTTATGTATTTCTTTCTAAATAAATAGTCACATACTCGATTGCATGCAACCTTTCCCTTCCCTACACTCTTTCTGATGAAAAAATTATTCTCCATTTTACTCATTTTGCCAGTGCTATCTGCTTGCGCGGCTACATCTGTCACATACGATATTACGATTGATGATGAAAATCTGAAAGATGAACTTATTGTTGCTGCAACAAAAGTTATTGAAAGACGAATGCAAAATATAGGAGAGGAAATATTAGAATTAGATATTCAAAAAGAAGATATCCTTCAAATATATGTAAAAGCAAAAGAACAAGCAGCATTAGATATTTTATCAGATGAACTAACATCTACTTTTGACTTTCAAATTATGGAAGAGGCTCCAGAAATTGAGGCCGAAAAAATAGTAGATGGGCATGGAGGCTTTAGTCCAACAGGAATAACTGGAGAAGACGTTATAATATTAGAAGCATCCGAAGAATCTGGCGGAAAAGGAAGAGTAGCTATTACATTAACAAAGGAGGGACGCGAAAAAATTGCAGAAGTCTTTAGAAATAACATAGGTAAAAACACTGGCATATTTGTGCGCTGATAACTGTTTTCTAAGCTTCTACTATAAACGGATGAATTGAAAGATCATATTATTATTACAGATATTCCTTCTTATGAACTTGCAAAAGTATTTACAGACGATGTAAATGTAGGACTCCATGTACTTTTTATACTTTCAACGAAATAAAGCATTATGACTAATCATAAACAAAAAAATATTTGGCCAATAATTGCAGTTGTAGTTGCGGCTTTATTATTACTTGTAGCATTGCCACAGAGCAAAAAACAATGGGCACCCTCTTTTATGCGTAATGCACATATTCATTTCGGGTTAGATTTAGCAGGTGGTACACAATTAGATTTTAGAATTTCAGAAGAAGAGATGAACGAACAAATCGAAAATCTTAAAATAAATATTGAAGAAGCAAAAAATATGAGTGCATCTGGAGAAGAAATTGCACTACTAGAACAACAACTAAATGTTGTTACTCAGCAAAGACAATATATTGTAGAATCCATTCGTACAGTACTGGAAAGAAGAATTAATGCGTTAGGTGTAAGTGAAGCAGTAATTACTCCTTCATACATAGGAAATGAAAAACACCTACTTGTAGAATGCCCAGGAGTAGTAAATACACAAAAATGTATTAATACTGTTGGAAAAACAATTACACTTGAATTTAAGGAAGAAGATATAGAACCAACAGGCGAATATGAACAAGGTATAAGAGACAAAGCCTCATCAGCATATTCTCGCGTTACAGAAAGTGGAGATATACTCGAGGTAATTGGACAAGACTTAAGTGACGACTTAGAAGTAGCATATCTTGGAAATGTACAATATTTCAAAAATGAAATTCCAGAAGGAATAAATAACTTATGGAACAAAAACCCAAGTGACAAAATATACATGCAAGAAGGAAATTTAAGCATTCCACAGATGAATGAAGAAGGGAAACAAGTTGTACAAGAAATCCCTGGAATGTACTTAACTCAAATTACTCGTGAAAAAACTCAAACTGGAAGAACATTAAACGATGCACCTTCGGCTTTTTCACTTCTTGAAGAAATTGAAGATAACGCAAAATATATAACTTACGACAATGGAAGTATAAATGATGTACCTAACAACATTGCAAATACTATACAAACCATGACTGTTGGCAGTTTAGAAGTAGTACCAAATGAAAATGAGTCTGCAAGTATTATATTTTTACGTTACAAACTAGAGGGCTCCGAGGAAATGGAAGCAAGCCACATTATAATTTCATATGAAGGAGCAACTTCTGCCTCCGAAGATATAACACGTACAAAAAAAGAGGCAAAAGAATTAGCAGATGAACTTTATAATAGAATTCAAGAAGGAGAAGACCTTGGAGAACTTGCCCTTGAATATTCGAATGGAGAATCTGCTCAAAGAAACGGTAATCTAGGACTTTTTGCCAGAAATGATATGGTTGCAGAATTCTCCAATGTAGCATTTGCCCTTAAAGAAGAAGAAATAAGCCAACCTATAGAAACAGCATTTGGATTCCATATTATTCGTGCAGATTCAACTCCTTCGAAAGACCCAGATACAGTTGCATTTGAAGAACTTGTAATTTCTGGAGAAGACGCTGTAGGCAAGGCAAATAATATTTTAGTAAAACTACAAACAGGAGAAGTTAAAGCTCAAGAAGAAATTGCTTTCTTCCATCAAATTTTCTTTTCCTTTCTACCAACAGGCTGGAAAGATACCCAATTGGATGGAAAACACTTTAGAGCAGCAACTGTAACACTAGACCCAACTACCAATATTCCTGTAGTTCAAATAATGTTTAACGACGAAGGAGCAAAGCTATTCCAAGAACTAACTGCTAGAAATATTGAAAAACGCATTGCAATATTTGTTGGAGGACAACTTATTTCCGCACCAACAGTTCAAGGAGAAATTGCAGGAGGAACTGCTATTATTACTGGAATGCAAAATTTTGATGAAGCAAAAGATTTAGCTCAAAACTTAAATACAGGAGCAATCCCCGCTCCTATTTATTTAGCAGGTCAAAGAACAGTAGAGGCAACCCTAGGAGCAGACGCTTTAAGAACCTCTTTAAAAGCTGCATTAATAGGAATAATCATTCTTATGCTATATATGGTTGCTCACTATAGGATTCTAGGAATTGTTGCTTCATTTGCACTTAGCATTTATGCCCTTATTTTCTTTGCGCTACTAAAGCTTCCTCTCTTTCTATTTTCAAGCCAATACATAGTTCTTACTCTTGCTGGTATGGCAGGAATAATACTTAGTATTGGAATAGCTGTAGATGCAAATGTACTAATCTTCGAACGAATAAAAGAAGAACTACGCAAAGGAAAGGCATTATCTACATCTGTAGAAACAGGATTTAAACGTGCTTGGCCAAGTATTAGAGATGGAAATGTTTCAACATTTATTACCTGCATAATTCTATTTCTAGTTGGCACATCAATAATTCGTGGTTTTGCCATTACTCTTGGTATTGGTGTTTTACTTTCTATGTTCTCAGCAATTATTATTACAAGATGGCTTGTTGAAAAAGTAGCACTTTCACCATTAGGCAAGAGAGAATCCTTTTTCTACAGAAAACCTAATAAATAAATTTCCTCAATATATGGACTCTATTCAAATTAATAATCTTGAAATACAGACACAAATAGGTGTTCCAGATAAAGAGAGAGAAAATGAGCAGAGGATTATTTGTTCTATAGAAATATTTTTTGATGCAAAACCAACAGCAATTAGCGATAATATAAATGAAGGAATTGACTACGAGAAAGTTATAAACAATATTCAAAAGCTCGCAACAAAAGAAAG
>DAOWDW010000008.1 GCA_030638845.1 Candidatus Peregrinibacteria bacterium
AACTAAAACCAACAGAATTTGAAGATATTACAGCAATGATCTCTTTATATAGACCAGGTCCAATGGAATGGATACCAAGTTTTATTAAGCGCAAAAATGGAAAAGAAAAAGTTAAATATATTCACAATGATTTAGAGCCAATACTTAAGCCAACATATGGAATTGGGATTTACCAAGAACAAATATTGGAAATGGCACGTGCCTTTGCTGGCTTTACAATGGGAGAAGCAGATTCCCTTCGTAGGGCAATAGGTAAAAAAATAAAAAGTGAATTAGATGCCCAAAGAGAAAAGTTTATTGAAGGTGCTATAAAAAAAGGCTACGACGAAAAGCTAGCTATTAAAATTTTTGACGATGTAATTATGCCATTTGCTGGATATGGATTTAACAAATCTCATGCAGCTGGATATGCACGAATTTCGCTAGAAACCGCCTACCTTAAAGCTCATTATCCAACAGAATTTATGGCAGCACTACTTAGTAGTGATGCGCAAAGAACAGATAGGGTAATGATAGAAATAGAAGAGTGTAGATCTATGGGGATAGAAGTTCTTCCTCCAGATATAAATGAATCCCTAAGACACTTTACTGCTTTACCAAAAGGGGGAAACCAAAAAAATGATGCAATACGCTTTGGTCTAACCGCAATAAAAGGAATAGGAGATAGTTCTGTTATTCAGATAATAGAAGCAAGACAGCAGGAAGGACCATTTAAAAGTATTGAAGATTTTGCAAAACGAATTCCTGCAAAGGTATTAAACAAAAAAACAATAGAAGCCCTCGCAAAGGCAGGTGCATTAGACATCTTTGGTAAAAGAAGAAAATTTGTAGAGCATTTTGCAACCATTGTTGAATTCGCAAAATCTTCAGATGATATAAGTAGTAATCAAACAGATATGTTTTCTCAAATGGAAACACCAGAGACAGAAGCAGTAATAGAATTCCCAAAAACAGAACCTGCAAGCAACCAAGAAAAATTGCAATGGGAGAAAGAAACACTGGGAATGTATGTATCTAGTCATCCACTCGCAGGATTAAAAAAATATATTGGCAAGAAAGCAAGGCTTCTTGAAAGCTTAGAAAAAAAGGATGTTGGTAAAAAAATTAAAATTGCTGGAATACAAGAAGGCATAAAAAAGATTATGACCAAAAAAGGTGATGCAATGGGAATATTATTTTTAGAGGATCCAACTGGAAAAATAGAAGTCACCCTATTCCCCAAAGTTTTTGCAGAAATTGCAGAAAGTTTAGAAGACCCAAATGCCTTCTTTGTAATAGAAGGAACATTAGATCTTCGAGGGGGCATGCTTCAATTAAGATCTGATACTATTAAATGTACTAGCCTAAAAAGAATAATACAAAATGCAAAAGAGTCCGGATTTTTTGATGAAAGTGAAACAGGACAACGTTTGCAGATATCTCGTTTAGAAATTGAAGAAGAACAAGTAGCCGTAGACGAAGAAGGAAACATAATTGCCGGAGAAACTGTGTCTATACAAAAAGAAAGCACAATAGATGATGTTGTGAAAGGTCCTATTTTGGAATGGGTAGAACAAGGAATGCCAACAAAAGAAATAATACAAAAATTATCTTTAGATAAAAATGCTAAAAATACCAAGAAAGAAAATATTATCTCCCCGATTAAGCCATATACCATTATTCTCCCCGACCGCGCACCAAAAAAGATTTTACTAGACTTAAAGAAGACACTAGAAAAATTCCCCGGAAATGAAAAAGCCCAGTTACAAATTGGAGGTAAAATTATTCCTCTCCCAATGACCATACGCACTTCCACTATTTTAGAAAAAGAAATAGAGGAAATACTAAATAACAATTAACTGATGAGACCAATAAAAATATTGAAGGCAGATGAAAGTAATATTCAAAAAGCAAAAGATATTCTTTTGGATGGGGGGATAGTCGCACATGCAACAGAAACTTGTTATGGATTTGCATGCGACATGAGTAATCAAAAAAGCATTGAAAGATTATTCAAAATTAAAGATAGACCAGCAGATGCTCCTGTAAGCGCCTTGTTTAATAATGTTGATGATAGTAATAAATACGTGAAATGGTCTCCAGATGCATTGGCTTTGGCGAACGAACATCTCCCTGGCCCCGTTACTATCATCCTTCCAATTATTGATGATATAAAAATATTCCCAACTCCAAAAGGAGGAACAACCCTTGGAATTAGAGTTTCTCCACATCCGGTTGCTTTAGATTTAACAAATGGATTAAATATTCCGCTCTGTACCACTTCAGCAAATATTCACAGACAACCAAATACTTATAGTGCAGAGGAGATTTGTGATCAATTTAAGAATTCTGATAATGTTCCTGATCTTATTTTAGATTCTGGAAAACTGGAAAAAAATTCTCCATCTAAAGTAATCTCGTTTATAAAAGATAGTCCACAGGTATTGCGAAGTTAAACATTAGTAGTAAACTATACATCCTATTCCCCTATTATATATGAAAGAATTAGATGCAGATAAATGGGCTTCTGAGAAAATTGCAGAAGTAGACAATGCAGAAGCACGGGCATTAGATAATGCAGATAACCTGACTGCTGAAGCCTTGTTGAATATAAGGCAACTAGCAGCCCAAATAAAATTAAAAATCTACCAGGCTGCAACAAAGATGCATTGGGGAGAAGTCATTTCACATACGGCAATGCTGGAACTTTTACAAAGAGCAAAGGAACATTATCATCCAAATCCAATTCCTTCAAATGTCGAAGAGGTCATTCGCAAAGAGACAGCCCCCAAGTAGGT
>DAOWDW010000101.1 GCA_030638845.1 Candidatus Peregrinibacteria bacterium
CTAGAGATGGAATAAAAGCAACCTTTCAAAGATATAGAAAACCTCTTATTACAAGATTCCAACAGATTATTGATCGGAGCTCGGAGGTAGCTCCTGAAATTCTTACAGAAATTATCAACGATGCTATTCAGTTGCGTGCATCCGACATTCACTTTGAGCCACAACGAGATAATTTCTCTCTTGTCCGCTTCCGTGTAGACGGAGTAATGCATGAAGCCGGAAGAATCCCAAAAATATATTATGAGGGCGTTGTTAACTTGGTAAAAATAGAATCTAACATGCGAATAGATGAGCACTTTACTCCACAGGATGGAGCTATAAGACATACAACCCCAGAAGGGGTAATGATGGATATTCGTGTATCTATTGTTCCAGTTGTAGATGGAGAAAAGGTTGTAATGCGTGTTCTTGCATCTTATGTACGATCATTAACATTAAAAGATCTTGGTTTCTCCCCAGAAAATCAAAAAATCATGGAAGCAGCAGCACACAAGCCTTTTGGGATGTTACTTGCAACAGGACCAACAGGTTCTGGAAAATCTACTACGCTTTATTCTTTGGTTATTCTTAGAAATACTCCAGATGTGAATATATCTACTATTGAGGATCCAGTTGAATATAAAATTGCAGGAATAAATCATATTCAGACAAACTCAGAAGCGAAGTTAACATTCGCAACGGGGTTAAGAGCTCTTGTTCGTCAGGACCCAGATATAATTTTAGTTGGTGAAATGCGTGACGGAGAAACTGCAAACATTGGAATAAATGCAGCGTTAACTGGGCATTTACTTTTCTCTACACTTCATAGTAATGATGCAGCTACAGCTATACCAAGGCTTTTAGATATGGGGGTAGAGCCATTTCTACTCGCGTCGACTTTGGAAGTTGTTATTGGACAGAGACTTGTTAGGCGTATTTGTTCTCAATGCAGATATAGTTATGGAGTACCTGCAGTCGAAGCAAAGAATATGTTTCATGGTGCCGAGCACTTTTTCCCAGCTCGAAAATCAATAACTTTTTATAAAGGAAAAGGTTGTGATGCATGTGGGAATACAGGTTACAGAGGGCGTATTGGTATTCATGAGCTTCTTGTTGTTACCCCAGAAATAGAGGAGTTAATTATTTCAGAATCAACAAGTACAGAAATTGCCAATCTTGCACGAAAGCAAGGTATGAATTTAATGTTTGAAGATGGATTTAAAAAAGTTCTTTCTGGTCTTACAACAATGGAAGAACTTCTTCGTGTCGCAGCGCCACCAGAGATAGTTTTGAAAAAATCTAACAAAAAAAAGCCATCAGATTCTTCTTCTAAAAAGAAATAATTATGCCAAAACGAAAAAAGAAAACAAAGGCAGAAAAAACGCAAAACGCAAAACACAAAACACAAAATAAAAAAGCTAAAGAAGCTAAACCACAGCCATTAGAGCACCACTCCCCGCAAGGTTCTGCGGGACAGACCGTGGCTGTAGAAAAAGAATCTAAAGAAGCTGAAGAAAAGATCGGAAAAGAAGAAGTTGAAGAAAACGATGATCGACTTTCTTTAGATCCACCTGAAAAAGAAGAAGATGAGGAGTCTAAAGAAGCTGAGGAAGCCACAAGCCACAAGCTACAACCTACAATCTCTAAAAAGGAAACAGTAAAGGTCAAACTGGTTAAAGAAACTAAAGAAACTAAAAAAAGATGGCTAAAAAATCCTTTTTCAAAAAAGAAAAAAGAAGAAAAAAAAGATAAGCGGTATTACTGCATTCATAACAAGAATAAATTATATAGGAATTGGAAAAGAACGTTTTGGATTTATACATAGTCTTGCTCTCATGCTAAATGCAGGATTGTCGCTCACCGAAGCGTTAAATGCATTACATGAAGAAACAAGAACAAAGACAATGAAAAAAATTATTGCAAAAATACTGGTTGCAGTAGAAAGCGGAGTGCCACTTTGGAGGAGTATGAGTAATACATATTTCTTTACGCCATATGAAATTGCGCTTATCCATATTGGAGAAGATGCAGGAAATTTAGCAAAAAACATGACATATCTTGCAGAGCAGCAAGAAAAAGATCATGCACTTAAGCAAAAAGTAAAAATGGCGATGATATATCCAACGATTGTTTTAATAATGGTTTTTATAATTGTTATGGGGCTTGGAATGTTTGTTTTGCCTAGCCTTATTCAGGTTCTATTTTCTTTGAATGTAGAACTTCCTATAACAACAAGAATTATTATTAAAGTAACTAATTTCTTTGAGGGCTATGGAGTGCAATTTATTACTGGCTGTATAGGAACATTTATTGGGGTTTCTCTACTTTCAAAATACACCAGTTTTCGAATAATTACACAGTGGATAGCTTTTCATATCCCAGGGATTGGAAGACTTGCAAGAGAGGCAACAATTGCACATTTTGGAGTAATTTTGGGGGGAATGCTTAGAGCGGGAGTTCCACTTATTGAATCACTGGAATCATTAATAGAGGTCACACAAATAGTTTCTTATAAAAACTTTTATAGAAAATTACTTCATCATATTTCTTTGGGTGACTCATTCAGTAAAAGCTTTTCTGTTATTAATGTAACTAAAAAACGATTACCTGTTTCTGTTCAGCAATTAGTTATGACTGGAGAGAAATCTGGAACATTGTCTACGACACTATTAAAAATAGCTGAAATATATGAGAAAAAGGCAGAAGAAACAGCCGAAAAACTACCTATTATTTTAGAGCCATTACTTCTTTTATTTATTGGAGCTCTTGTCGGTACAATTGCTTTTTCTATTATTACGCCTATCTATGGCGTAGTTGGCAATGTAGGTCGATAAGAAAAAGTGCAATCATATCCATTAATTATCCCCACTATAAATATGTTTAATCATCACAAGGCATTTACAGCAATTGAAACACTTCTTACACTTAGTGTTATTGCAGTTACTGCAGGAATGACAGTTCCTATGTATAGGAATTACCAAATACGTAATGATTTAGATCTTGTTACACAGCAAACTATTCAAGGATTACGTAGAGCTCAAGTTTTAGCACAATCAGGAGAAAGTGATTTGTCTTGGGGGTTTTATGTCCAAGATGGGGTTTTGTTTGCTGGAGAAGCTTATGCTGTTCGCAATACAGAATATGATGAAGTGTATCATGTGCCATCGACAATAAATGCATCAGGAATTTCAGAAGTTACTTTTTCTAGAATAGAAGGAGTACCAAACAAAACTGGAGAAATAATTCTTCAAGCACTAAATGGAGACCAGCGAATTATTGAAATAAGTACGTTTGGTGTTTTAGATGTTGGAAATATTAAATCTTTTGACGGAGGTGGAATGTCTGAAAGTAGTGAAGGAAGTACAGGAAGTGAAGGGGATGAAGGAAGTACAGGAAGTGAAGGAGATGAAGGCAGTGAA
>DAOWDW010000103.1 GCA_030638845.1 Candidatus Peregrinibacteria bacterium
GACTACCGAGAAAACGCCATTTGCCATAGGTAAAGCGGAAGTTTTTAAAGAAGGGACAGATGTTGCTATTGTTGTCTGTGGCATACTTGTTTACCAAGCACTGTTGGCAGCAAAAGAGTTGGAGAGCAAGAAGCCAAATTTAAGAGCGACTTCCAAGTTGGTGATTTAGTAGTTATTATAGATGGACCATTTAAAAATTATGAAGGTAGCGTAGAAAGTGTAGATGTGAATAAAGGGAAACTAACAGTTATGGTACTTATATTTGATAGAGAAACACCAGTAGAACTAGACTTTACGCAAACGAAGAAGAAGTAGTGTATACTTCATATCAAATTATCATAAACGGCCGCGTACAAGGTGTATTTTTTCGTGCAACAGCAAAAAAAGTTGCTGATGAATTAGAAATATGTGGCTGGGTAAAAAATACTGATGACGGCTGTGTAGAAATTCACGCTAAAGGAGATGAATTAATGTTAACCCCGTGCTTAAGCACGGGGTTAACATAGCTTATTTAAGCCATATTTATACATCAATATATTAATATATTGATGTATAAATAATTTGATCAAGAGCTATCTAACTAGCAACGATGAATTGTACATAATCTCAACGCGGGAAAACATCCCACTCCCAATTGTAACTATATATTTTAAATACCGGAAGCAGCATGCTTTGCTGCGTCAAATATTGTTTTTATTGAATCATCCTTCTTTTTATCTGAATAGGAAGTAGCACAACTAAACCAAGCATCTGAACGACCTGCCCAGCAGTAAATCCTATTGCAAGTGCATAAACTCCAATATCTGGAGCAAATATAAATGCAATTAATATAGCTACAGAGCCATTAACTACACTTAAAGCTGCAGGCCACGCAGTTTGCTTAAGAGAATAGAATGATCTTAATAAAAGATGATTTACACTCTCGAATGGAATGCTAATAGCATAGAAAAGCAAACAAACACTAAATACAGGTAACACATGCGTTAAAGAAACAAGCCTTGCTGCTATGGGAGATGAAAGAGACAATATTATGGCACCAGGAATGGTAAGAATAAGAACTAAAGTAATCCCCTTTTTAACATATATAACAAATCTCTTTCTTTCAGATTTTGAAGCTGCCTGACTTAGTAAAGAAAATGCAGACTGTGCAAGCGCAACACCTGCAACACCTATAACTACTGACTGAAAATTTCTTGCATATGCATTTATGGTAACAGATCCAATTTCTAATCCAGATGCAATACGATCAAAAAGAAGAAGCTCTGCCTGAAGAGTACCAAGTGCTATTACTCTTGGGAGCATAAGCCAAAACATTTCAGATAAATCTGAATGCCAAAACAATAATTTTGGACGATATCCCACTCGAATTACTGCAAAAAAGCGAAGTAAAACATAAAAAACAGAACCAAGGAGAGTACCGAATATGGGTCCAAAAGCACCAAATGAAGGCGTTAAGAACAAAGTCCCAAATATAGTCCCAAGTGTATAAATAAATGGAGTTAATCCATAAATCCAATATCTTTGAGAAGTAATTAAGTACTGACCAAAAGCATTTCCAAATACGAATAGAAAATTAGTAAATAAAGCTATTCGACCAAAAGAGATATACATAGAAAACATTTCTCCTTCAAACTGTGTAAATAGAGGAGCTAATAAAGGAAAAAATATTGCAGATAGTAGAGCTACAAACCCAAACCCAATGGAAAATACAGTCAATACGCTACTTAACAAATCAGACATCTTCTCTTTATTATCATTCGCCTTATAAGATGCAAGCAAAGGTACCAATGCTACAGAAAACCCTGCCATTATCATCATTTGAAATAATAAATCGCTAGGACGAAAAGCTGCAATATATACATCTACTACTCCAAGTTCTGGGAAAGTAGAAGAAAGAAATCTGTCCCTAAATAGTCCTGCAATGGAAGCAGAAATTTGACACACTGCAAGTGTAGTAGCCCCTCCAAGTATTCTTTGTTGGCCGAAAGATGAAAATAGATCTTTAGATCTCATAGTAACGTACACATTTTAGGGATATTCCCTAAAAAATACTATTTTGATTAGGTGAAATAAACCAGTTTTTACTAGAAAAGTAATATTATTAAGACAACAATATTATAAGAAATAGGCAGCAGCCTATGGAGGTCGGATGATGGCCGACCGTTAATCCATAGGCAGCTAAAGAGGAGCGTTTGAGCTATTAGTAGCTCTAAGAACTCAATGTGTACGGCAATCTATGCCAGCGGAAACATATAGGCCGCTACCGTACCAATGATCCAAAAAATCTGGATCTGGAAAACATTGAGCTCCGCTCCTCTTTTTTTAGAAAATTTTTTTCATATACTCCTCTTTCGTGCATACTAGTTGCATGACTCCTCAAGAGGAAAAAAATACAACACCTGCAAATACACTACCTATAATTTCATCATCGGATGATGAAATTAAAAACCTATAACAGCGCACAGCATAAGCTTAACTGTAGAAGAAATTAAAAAAATAGCAGATATGTTAGGAAGAGACCCAACTATTACAGAAGCTGTAATTTGGGGAATACAAGGAAGTGAGCACTGTAGCTATAAATCTAGCAAAAGATTACTTAGCCAGTTTCCTACAACTGGAAAACATATTATTTTAGGACCAGTAGAAGACAGTGGAATTGTTGCAATAACAGATGAACCAAAAGGTAAAAGGTGGGGATTTGTAATAACTCATGAATCTCATAATCATCCATCTCAAATAGTTCCTTACGAAGGTGCAGCTACAGGAGTAGGAGGAACAGTAAGAGATGTTGTGTGTATGGGTGCAAGAGTAATTGGATGCATGGATATGCTAAGACTTGGAGATTTGAAAACTGATGAAAGTAAAGTAATAGCTAAAGAAGTTGTACGAGGAATAGCAGGGTACGGAAATCCTTTAGGAGTGCCAAATTTAGGTGGAGATACAGTATTTGATAGCACTTATAACAGTAACTGTTTAGTAAATGCTATCGCTCTTGGAATAGTAAGAGAAGATGAAATTATTCATAGTTACGTTCCAGATGAAGCAGCTAAGGAAGGTTACGATATTATTTTGGTTGGAAAGCCAACAGATAAAAGTGGATTTGGCGGAGCGTCTTTTGCAAGTGCGTCTATGGAAGAAGATAAGAAAGAAAAAAACAGCGGAGCCGTACAAGAACCAAATCCATTCCTAGAGAGACATCTTCTAGCATCATGCTATTCACTTTTCGATTGGTTAGCCAAAGAAGGCAAGCTAAATAAAGTTAGCTGTAAAGATTTAGGAGCAGGAGGAGTTGTTTGTGCAAGTGTAGAACAGGTTTCAGATAAAGGATTTGGAGCAGATATAAATTTAGATAATGTTCATATAGCTTTATATAATCTTAAAACAGAAGTAATTGCATGCGCAGAAACTCAAGAAAGACTTTGCTTTACATGTCACCCCACTCTAACAAAACATATAATTAAACATTTTAACGAAGATTGGGATCTTCCAAGTGTTGCCGAAAATGCTCGCGCAAGCGTAATTGGAAAAGTAACAGATACTGGAATATATAGAGTATCTCATAAAGAAGAAATAGTATGTGAAGCAAGTGCTAAAGACTTAACATGTGGATTAACTGTAAACAGACCAATGAAACCAAAAGAAATTAAGGTAAGCGAGCCAAATATTACTGAAAACTCAGAAACTGATATTGAAATAGATGGATCTAAATTCAGTATTACTGATTTGTTTAAAGAAATGATTGCAAGTCCAAATGTTGCAAGTAAAGAACCAATTTTTAAACACTATGACAAAAATGTTATAGGAAACACTATTATAGAAGCAGGAGAAGCAGATGCATGTGTAATAGCACCACTACAAGATTTACAAAGCTACGTACACGAAGGAGAACATCCAGGATGGGAAATTTCTGATGAAGACGCTTGGCGTGGTGTATCTGTAGCCGCAGATGGAAATAATAGATATGGAAAAATCTCTCCTTATTGGCAAGGGGTAAATGCAACTGTAGAAGCAATGAGAAATACAGCAGCAGTTGGTGCAATACCACGTGCACTTACAGATTGTTTAAATTATGGAAATCCAGAAAGAGCAGAGCAACTATGGGAACTAGCCGAAGGAACAAGAGGAATTGCAGAAACAGCATCTGAAATAAAATTTAATGGAGAAATTGCTGCAATTATTTCTGGGAATGTAAGCCTTTATAACGGTAAACCAGACGGATCCTCTATAGATCCAACTGCAATAGTTAGTTGTGTAGGAATAATAACTGACGCCAGAAAAGCAATTACCATGCAACTTAAAGAGGTAGATTCATATATTTATTTAGTCGGGGAGAGAAAAGACGAATGCGGAGGCTCTTGTCTTTATAATATTTTAGAAAAATTATGTGGAGTAAAATCAGATAAATATATTGGTAAAAATATTCCACAACCAAATTTTAAAGAAGTAGGCCAAGAAATAGAGTTTGTTACTAAGGCTATAGACAATAATTTAGTCCTATCTAGTCATGATATTAGCAATGGAGGTCTTATGCTTGCACTTTTTGAAACTATGCTTTCTCAAAGAAAGCAAAATAATAATATTGGAGTAGAAATAGACATAAGCAAATTACAAAACTCACTTCCAGCATGGAAAAATCTATTTTCCGAAACTGGAGGATTTATACTTGAAGTATCAAAAAATAATCAGCAACTAGTTGAAGACTTAGCAAATAAGTTAAATTTAAGAATAACTTGTATAGGAAAAACTACAGAAAACCCTATATTATCCATTAATAATGGATCTATTAAGCTTTTCAATGAAGGATTCAGCACATTAGAAGAAATTTGGAAAACAGGGGTAATAAATGCATGGAAATAGATAGTTTTTGGCTAATTTAAACTAAAACCAATAGATTGTTGACATCTATGTATATTCCTGCTTTAATATTCTCCTTTTTCCACTTTTCAAATGAAAATTTCAAAAATTAGCCAATTAGCACTTATTGTCGTAGCAACTCCATTTGTAATGGGATACTCCCAAGAAGCACATGCAGCAAGTGTTACTGTTACTCAACAAAGTGAAATTAATTTATATGGAGAATGGAAATTAAATACTCCAAATAAAATAGCATCTGGAGAAAAAAGAACTCAAACTGTAAATAATACAAGTTTAGGAAACTACAAAATAAATGTAGAACCTCCTTATAATGCTTCAATTACACGTATTCGTTTTGAGGTTAATGGAAAAGAAATTAAAACTGTAACTGGAAAAAATGCAGTTTTTCAAATTAATGAAAATGTAGATTTACAAATACTAATTAGTTATGAATACGATGGAGAAATAACAATAAGTGGAAACCCTTCTGGAAATACATTTGAAATAACTAGTTTACCAGGTATGAGATGGACAGGTATAACTCCAACCAAGCTAACCAATATGCCACCAATGGAATATACTATCCATTATGGGCAAGTAGACAATTGCCAATTGCCAGAACCACAAAGAGGAAAAATAAGATTAGACATAAAAGAAATTAGATTTGATGGTAAATACATTTGTGGAAACGCAATGAATAAAGAAAATACTAAGAAAGAAGAAAAAACTAATCTCCAAAAAATTAATCAAACAGTTCCAACTCCAGAAAGAAGTGAAGTTATAAATGTAAGACTTTGGAATGCATTTCATCAAAAAGAAGGTCTTGCAGGAACAACGGTACTTGTAACAATTGGGGTGCGTAATGTTGGAAAAGAAACATTAAGAAACGTATCTATTACAGAAAGTTTTAATGAAGAAAAAGTTAGTATTCCAAAAGCAATACCCAAAAATGGATATTTAGCTCAAAGAGGTGTAATAGGATGGAATATTCCATCTATATACGCAGGACAAAGCTGGACAACAACAATCCCCGTTACGCTAAATAGCCAACTTAGTTCAGGTGAACAAGTTAACCTTATTTCACGTGTTTCAGCAGAAAATATACGAGCAACAAGAGGAGAATTACTTACCAAAACAACAAGCATAGGTATAGCTACTTTGCCAGAAACAGGAGAGGGAGCCGAAAAGATTATATTTATGCTTCTAATTATAGGAGCATCACTTATTCTAGCCTCCGAGACATTCCGAAGAAAATCTGTAGCATTAAGAGCATTTTAATTAGTTAGTACGGGGAAGGGTTCCGCTCTCGCAGCGCGCAAGCGCTCGCTGCTTTAGCGGGTAGATAAAAAACTAACATCACACTTCCATACAAAAGATGTATGGGTATACTGCTTAAGTTATTCCCCTTTCTTCATGAAAAGATCTCACTTAAGCACTCTTATTTTGTCCGTAATTCTATTGATAGTATTAGCACCAAAATCTTTAGCAGAACTAAATCCAAGTACAATTTACGTACAACAAACAAGTCCAACGGGCACTATAGGAGAATGGTCTTTAATAAAACCAGATAAAAATAAATTATCTCGTTCTAAGGATCAGTTTACACTCGAAGAAGCAGAATTAGGACAATACACATTAATTGTTTCTCCACCAGAAGGCGCAATTACAAATATTCATAAATTCATAGACAATGATTTTATTGAAACAGCAAATTTACCTCAAATGTCATTTGAACTAGATGAAGGAATGGAAGTAACACTACGAATAGAATTTACATTTACAAAAATTGGAATGGTTTCAGTAAATAGTGACCCATCTGGACTTGAATTTACTATGATTGGTCCAAATGATACAAATATTCGTGGTGTAACACCTAAGTCATATCCAGATTTCCCAATAGGACAATATACTGTTACATATGATGAACTTCCAGATTGTGCATCACCAAAACCAGTTTCAGATAAACTAATTAAAGAAGGTCGTATAAATTTCAACATAAAAATTGCATGCGAAGGTATAGAAGACTTGATTCAACAACAAGAAAAATATAAATCATTCGAATATGTAGATGTTGTAATAAATGGCAAATCTATTATTTTCAATGACGTTCCATCTAAAGAATGGTATGCACCTTTTGTTCATAATGCTTTAAAAACAGGAATTATGTCTGGATACAAAGATGAAAGAGGAAATATTTCTGGTGAATTTGGACCAGATAGAAATATGACAATGGCAGAGCTTCTAAAAATTGCTCATTCAATAGCAAATATAGACGAAACTAAAGTTTTTAATAAACCAAAAAATGTATATGCAAGCGATACATGGTTTGAAACATATATGGCTTCTGCAGAGAAACTTAACTGGCTTGCGTATAGAAATAACCGAAAAAATCCATCAGACGAAGCCACTAGAGCCGAGGTTGTTGTTACACTTTTACAAGCTCTTGAAATACCCAGATACTGGGCAACTGGGATGCTTTTTACTGATGTTAGACGAAATACTCCATATGCATCATCTATAGAAACCGCTGCAATGGATGGCTTAATTTCTGGTTATGAAAATGGTTCCTTTAGACCAAATAACCCAATGAATAGGGCAGAAGTTGCAAAAGTTCTTTCACAGGCGATAGACCTTTATGTTAATGGAGAATAAATCAGTGAATATATTAAAAAAACCACTTGTCAAAAGTTAAATGTTTCAAGTTACAAGACATTCAACATTCAACCTGTAACTTTCAACTATAAATATTTCTGATTCATTTTCTGTTCTCATTCATTGCCAACCATGATATCTGCAAGCTCAGTAATAGTACCTGCCCCCATACAAACCAGCACATCTCCCTTTTTAAGATAATTATTTTTCAAAAATTTCTCAATTTCTTTTAAGCTTCCACCATATAAACAAGAAACAGAACTTTCCCTAGAAACATCATCTGCAAAATTTTTCATATCTACCTCTTGTCTATCACACTCAGTTCTAACATCATAAATATCTGCAAGAATTACTTCATCAGCCTGTGAAAATGCAGATATAAAATCATCATACAA
>DAOWDW010000017.1 GCA_030638845.1 Candidatus Peregrinibacteria bacterium
AGTGTAATAAAAGCTAATATTGATAGAATGGTTCGCATATTTGGGAGTGTAACAGTGAAGCAGTGAAGCAGTGAAACAATGAAGCAGTGAAACAATGGAATGATGATATATGTGCTGTAGTATATATGTAATGCAAAATCGTATATTATTTCTTGGCGTTCCAATAGATTCTCTAACTCAAAAAGAAGCAATTCAACACATAAAATCATTATTGTTATTAGATGGACAGCATCATGTGGTAACACCAAATAGTGAGATGATTGTAGAGGCGTCGCGTAATTCGAATTTTCATGATCTTTTAAATAAAACAGAACTAAATCTTCCAGATAGTGCAGGTTTACTTTTCGCTGCGAAGCTTATAGGTCAAAATCTTCCAGAAAGAGTTACAGGTGTAGATACAGTTAGAAAACTATGTGCAGAATTAGATGAATTTAATACTGTTTTTCTATTAGGTGCACAAGATGGGGTTGCTGAGCGTACAGCGGAAGTTTTAATAAGTGAAAATCCAAATTTGCAGATTGTAGGGTGCTTAAGTGGCAGTCCAAAACCAGAAGACGCAGAGCAATTAATTTCAATTATAAATAAATCATCACCAAGTCTTTTGCTTGTTGCATATGGTGCTCCTACACAAGATTTTTGGATTGATAAATATTTAAGTCGAATACCGTCAGTCAAAGTTGCAATGGGAGTTGGTGGAACATTCGATTTTATTGCAGGAAAAATACGTAGAGCGCCTAAGATTATTCAAAAATTATATTTGGAATGGTTGTGGCGATTGTGCCTAGAGCCACGAAGAATAGGTCGTATATTTACTGCGGTAGTGGTTTTTCCAGTATTAATCATCTTCAGCAGAAATAAGCATTAATGTAGTTGTTCTTTTTCTGTTATATACCACTCCGTTTCACCTTTTTCCATCTTAACTAGTAGTACTCCATTTTCTTCGGTGTGTGCTAAAAAATCTCTTGTAGTTTCTGTTTCACGAAGTACTTCTACGTGAGTTATTCCTTCATCTGGAAGAAGTAGGAAAATGGCGATTTCGGGTTTTTCTATTAGTGCTCCTTTTATATTTAGCGTTGCTCTTGCAAGTCCAGATACAGCAACAATAATGCATATACTAAGTAGTACAGTCCATCCTATTGTTAGTGCATATCGCCCGCGTGAGATTCGTTCTATTTCCATTCAGTAAGATACTATACTTGTTTTGAATCTTAAAAAGTTGCAAATAATAAATTTTATTACCAAATATCAAATTTAGAGTACAAAGTATTTCTTTACCATTGGATTTTAGTTTTTTGCTATGTGAGTATTTCTTTTTGGGTGCTAACATAAATTTATGTCAAAAGTCTGTTTAATTATTATAGATGGTTTTGGTGTGGCTCCAGCGGGTCCAGGTAATGCTAGAAGTCTTGCAAATCTTCCAAACATTACAAAATTAGAACAAGAAGTTCCAAATGTCATCATCGAAGCATCTGGAAATGCTGTTGGGCTTCCAAAGGGTCAACAGGGAGCAAGTGAACCAGGGCATTTAACTATTGGGGCGGGTAGAATAGTGTGGCAACCACTTGAAGAGATTAATCGAGAAATATCATCTGGTAAGTTTTTTGAAAATGATGTTTATGTTAAAGCCTGTAAGCGTGCAGTAGAAAGAGGGGTGCCAGTACATCTTTTTGGAATTTACTCTTATGGAGGAGTACATGGTCACATGGAGCATATGCATACCCTTGCAATACTTGCCGAAAAACAGGGGGTTGAAGATATTTATCTCCATCTTATTGGAGATGGAAGAGATGTCCCCAAGAAACAGTTTTGTGATGACTATGAAAAACTACAAGCATTTTTAAAAGACCATTTAAAAGTAAAAGCAGTATCTTTAATTGGTAGGTACTACGGAATGGATAGAGATAAGCAATATAAAGATAGAACTAAACTTGCTTATGATTTATATACTCAAGGAAAAGGAGAAGAAGTAGATAACTTGTGCGAAGGTGCAAAAGCTTGGCACAAAAAAGCACCAGAAAAACAGAAGACGGATTATTACATTAAGCCGATAAAAACATCGGATTTTGTATCAATAAAAGAAGAAGATGCTGTTATTGGTGTCAATTTTAGAATTGATAGAATGTTTCAAATTGTAGATGCCTTAGAGAAGGAAGACTTTTCTGAATTTAATCGTCCAGTGAGAATAAAAGATATAGTTTGCACTGGTCCGTATTCAGACCATCTCCCCATTGCGTATCCTGCGCCAAAACTAAAAAATACCTTAACCGAGGTAGTAACAAATGAAGGTAAGAATGTTTTAAAAATTGCAGAAACAGATAAATGGGCTCATACAACTTTTTTCTTTAATGGTCAGCGTGATGAGGCATTTAGGGGAGAAGATCGTATTATGATTGATTCACCAAAAGTACCAAATTTTGCTAGTACACCAGAAATGAGTGCAGATGAACTAACTGATAAATTAATAGAGAAAGTTGAAGAAGAAAAATATGAACTAATAGTTGTTAACTTTGCAAACCCAGATTTAGTTGGGCATGGTGCGAATATAGAAGCTGCGGTTATTGCTTGTGAAACTGTAGATAGAAATATTGGCAGATTACTTCCTGTACTTAGTAGTCACAATTATGAATGGATAGTGACTGCAGACCACGGAAATATAGAAGATATGCTTTTGCCGGATGGTAAAGTTTCTCCGAGTCATACTGCAAATCCTGTTCAAACTTTTGTTAAATCTTCAATTATAAAATCAGATGATGATTTAAGAGAATGCAAAGGACTAAAAGACATTGCTCCGCTTATTCTTGGCATGATGGAGATAGATATTCCTGAGGAAATGAAATCAATAAAACAATGAAATCAAATAAACGGGTGACCCATCTTAAATCCTACTTGTCGACCGTAGCTCATAGGGCGAAGGCTGGTTAATCAAGGTTCCTATATTAACCACACACTTAAAGAGTAATCTTTATGTGAGTGGGAAGTTGTCGAATCACGGTTGGAACTTTGGTTCCGAGTCAGAACCTACAATCCCACGATATCTTCATTAAGATGCGGATAATGTAGTTGTGGTCTTGCCACGTATCACATAGGAACCAGCATTGAAGATATCAATTGTGGGATGGATTGACTACCTACTCTTTCTCTCTTTCTCTTCTTTTTTCTTCTCTTTCTCTCTTTGTTACTTTACCCCTTACCTATGCCATAATTATGGAATTCATTGGTATCGATGTAAGCAAAGACACCTTCCACGTTGCCTGGAATGAGGTTGCTAAGGTTAGTGTCTTCGCTAACAATAAAGAAGGAATAAAATCCTTCGAGAATAGTTTACACCATAGGCAGTTTAAAAAGGACTCTACAAAGATAGGTCTAGAATCTACTGGTATTTATCATTTACTTATCTGTGTTCTTCTGACAAAGCATGAATGGAATGTTAATGTCATCAATCCTTATATCACCAGTAAAGCAATCAAAGCTTCTCTGCGTCATGTTAAAACAGATGCAAAGGATGCTAGAACAATTAGAAAAGTCCTCATAGAAGGACATGGTTATCCTTTTACTGACACATCAGAGATTTTAGAACTTAAAGCTATTTTTAGAGAATACAATGCTTTAAAAAAACTTATAGTTAGGTGCAAACACCATATTCATATTCAAAAAATATATCAAAGTACAACAAAGGAGAATACAGAAAGTAGCTTTCCACAAATATATGCATATCTCGATGATAATCTTAAACAAATGAAGAAGCGCTTAGAATCAACACAATCCAATACACAGATTCTTCTTCAATCCATTCCAGGCATTGGTCCTATTTGTTCTGCAGCTCTCATTGCTTATATTGGAAATATTAATCGCTTCGATTCCCCACAGAAGCTAGTCGCATATATTGGACTAGATTGTAGAGTTCATCAGAGTGGTACATCTATAAATGGAAAAGGTTTTCTTACTAAACGTGGTAATCCAATTCTTCGTTCATTTCTTTTTAATGCAGCTTATGTTGCAAGACAATACAATCCAGATCTTAAACGATATTTTGAAAAAAAGACTGGAGAAGGAAAACATTATTATGTTGCAGTCTGTGCTGTTGAACGAAAACTAGTACATATTATTTATGCTGTTTGGAAACGAGGAACACCATTTGTAAAAAAATAATCAAGTAGTATTACATCAGAAAAAGCTCAGTTAATCTGGGCTTTTTCCTTGCGTTAGATATATGTAGTTCCGACAAAGGGGAATCAATATCCCATATAATTGTTACTTATTTCTTCTTCCCCAATTATATATAACATATGCGCATATGTTATATATGTTTTTAGCTAGTTTTTAAAAATGAAATGCATAAAACTATCGTTAAATTAGCCCCGCACGTAGTTGCGGGGCTAACTCTCAATATTTAATTTTTTATTAAGATTGATGTTGTTTATTCCAATGAATTTCCTTCATTTATTTCATCCGCGCGAAAGCATCGCGCTCCTAGTATATATTAAATATTTATAGCTTCTTCAGCTTCTTTATTTTCGCATTTCCTTCATTTTCCTTTATAAGGAAGCTAGGAAAAAGATAAAATAAATTCGAAATTAAAAACTAATGATCAAATGTAAAAATAGTATAATATGTATATATGGATTTAAAAGAAGCTGAAGGCAGAATCAAAAAGCTGAAAGAAGAGATTTGGAAGTTAAATCGTGCCTATTTTATAGAAGACAGGACAGATGTTTCTGAAGATGTGCGAGATAGCCTAAAGCAGGAGCTTATTTCCCTAGAAAGAGAATTTCCAGCACTAGTAACACCAGATTCTCCAACACAACGTGTCGGAGCACCATTAGATGGAAGGCTTCCAAAAATTAAACATATGACTCCTAAAGAATCTCTTCAAGATTCATTTTCAGAGGAAGAGCTAAAAGATTGGATAGAGCAAATGGAAAGATCACTTGGTAAAGAAGTAGGATCCGTAACTTTTGAATTTTTGTGCGAACTTAAAATAGATGGACTAAACATAACTATTATTTATAAAAGAGATGAGGAAGAATCAGAAAATAAAAAAAGTATTTATAAGTTATTTAGAGCACTAACTAGGGGTAATGGAATAGAGGGTGAAGATGTAACCCATACAATAAAAACTATAGAAGCCATTCCTTTGCGACTAGAAATTAATGCGAATAGAAGTGTAGATTTTCTAGAGGTATCTGGTGAGGTGTATATGACAAAAGAAGCCCTAACTAAAGCCAATAAAAAGCTTTCAGAAGATCAGAAATTTGCAAATCCTCGTAATGCAGCTGCGGGTAGCGTACGTCAGCTAGATCCAAAAGTTACTGCAAATAGAGAGCTTAAAATGTTTTGTTATGCATTAAATAAAGATGCAGCAATTGCATTTAATTTAGAAACACAAAAAGAACTTATGGATTTTTTGCGAGGAATAAATCTTCCAATAAATCCAGAACTTAGAATATGCAATTGCCTAAAAGAAGTAGAAAAGATGTACAAAGATTTTCAGGACAAAAGAGACAATCTTATATACGACATAGATGGAATTGTTATAAAAATAAATAATCGTCGTATACAAATGGACTTAGGATCTACTGCAAAAGCACCACGATGGGCGCGTGCTTACAAATTTCCTGCAGAGCAGAAAACAGCTCAAATATTAGATATTCAAATGCAAATAGGTAGAACAGGTGCAATAACTCCAGTTGCGCACCTTACTCCAACGGAGCTTGCTGGTACTACTGTTACACGAGCAACACTTCATAATGCAGATGAAATAGAAAGACTAAATGTGCGAATAGGAGACACGGTAGTAGTACAAAAGGCAGGGGACATAATTCCAGAAGTTGTAGAAGTGCTTCCAAAGCTAAGACCAGATAATTCAAAGGCTTTTCATTATCCGCTTCATTGCCCTAGCTGTTCATCGCTTTTAGAAAAACCAGACGGAGAGGTGGTAAGTAGATGTACAAACGAGAGTTGCTCTGCTGTAAGAAAGGAAAAAATAGAGCATATGCTTTCTAGATATGCATTTAACATAGAAGGTTTAGGCCAAGAAACAGTTGAAGAATTACTAAATCAAGAGCTTATATCCAACCCTGCAGATTTATTTTTTCTTTCATATTCAGATTTAATAGATTTACCTTTGTTTAAAGAAAAGAAGACAGAAAACATATTGCAGGCCATAGAATCTTCAAAAATATTACCACTTGAAAGATTTTTATTTGCCTTAGGAATTCGCCATGTAGGTAGAGAGACAGCAGAAATATTTGCACGAAGTTTGCATTGGCCAACAAAAAAATTAACTGCTCCTCAGGCAGAGCTTGTTGCTCCACAGCAGTCATTATTTACGGAAGAGATATTAAAAAAAGAAGTGGAAGGAATTTCTATGGAAGATATTATTTCTACCTTAAAAGATACGAGTATTGAAAAACTATCTTCTTTAGATGGAATAGGGGAAGTAGTAGCAAACTCTGTAATAAATTGGATTTTAGATGAAGACAATCAGGCACTACTAGAAAAATATGGGCATGCTGGAGTAATTGCATTAAAGCCAGAAGAGAGCCACGTTAA
>DAOWDW010000016.1 GCA_030638845.1 Candidatus Peregrinibacteria bacterium
AAATCTGCACTACAAAAAAAGCTTGGCTGGGCATCGGAACCTAAACGAGCATTGGTCTGTATTCCAACAGGACTTACCAAAGATTTAGGAGGCGAATTATTTGAAGAAGTATTAGAAGGACTATTAACTCTTCCAATAGAAATACTAATAGTAGGAAAAGGTTCTTCTTCTTATGGAGAAATGGCACAAGAACTAATAAAAAAACACGAACACAGAATTGCAATTATTCCAAACAAGAAAGAGACTAAAGAAGAAATGTATAAAGCTTCCGACATGGCTCTTTTCTTTTGTGACCCAACTGACATAGAAGAAGTAGGAATGAGTCTTGTATATGGAGCAGTACCCGTAGCACCAAAAAGTAAAATTTTACAAAGCTACAATCCTGTACAAGAAAGTGGAACTGCATTTTTATTTGATAAAAAAGAATCTTGGCATTGCTTTGCAGCAATTGTTAGAGCATTAGAAACATTCATCTTCCCATTCGATTGGAAAACTATTCAGAAGCAGTGTATTAAAAGTGTAATGTAAAGAGAGTTACAGGTTACAGGTTACAAGAAAATGATCTTCTAGGTTGTTGAATATGTTTGATATTGGTAGGATTGCGCGAGCGTGGGTCAGTAGCTCAGTGGTAGAGCAGTTGGCTCTTAACCAATTGGCCGTGGGTTCGATCCCCACCTGACCCACCATTGATCTGCTTCGCAAGCTTCGCAGAGAATGTTAAATATTAAAACACCTTCCTTCCCTTTGCCTTTCTACTTCCATCTTTAAGTGGAACTAGTATTGCTATTGGAAGATTGTCATGCCAAGCAATAGTATCCGAAGAAACATCACACATTATTGCGCGACCATTGCATACATCCTCAGCCTGCTCATTTGTTAAATCAAATCTTGGAAAATCTGCAAGAACATCCTTTAAAGGAACAACATGACCCCATGCCACTTTTTCAGGACTAACTGCATCTTCCACAGACCACTTATCAACCACGGTACGATGAAGACCAGATAAATATGCTCCAAACTTGAGTAACTTCCCAAGGTCATGAGCAATTGACCTTATATATGTTCCAGAGCTACAAGAAATATTTAGTTTGAGATTTGGATACTCGTAAGATTTAACTTCGCACTTCTTTATATCTACCTCTCTTACAGGCATGTCTACAGACTTTCCAGATCTAGCTAAGTCATATGCCCGCTTCCCTTCTATATGAACCGCGCTATAAGCTGGAGGCACCTGCTTAATTTTTCCAAGTAGATGATTTTTAATTGTTCTTTGAATTTCATGCTTCTGCGGAATTTCCCATCCTCCTTTTGGAATTACTTCTTCAAGCACTCCATCTCTATCATATGTAGAACTTATTATTCCAAAGGTTACATCCGCCTCATATTCTTTTGAGAGATTAGAAAAAAGTTCTATTACTTTTAAAGCCTTAGCGCCAACTGCAAGAATTAAAAGCCCCGATGCAGCTGGATCTAACGTTCCTAAGTGCCCAATCTTTTTTTCTCCAAATTCACGACGAATACCAGAAACTACAGAGTGACTCGTTGGTCCACAGGGTTTGTCGATGAGGAGAAAACCATGACGCATAGAATTAGGTAAGTAGGCTTGTAGGATAGTAGGCAAGTAGGTTAACAAAGTAAAAAAATAACTAATGCATTTAGAAATTCCTACATTCCTACATGCCTACATGCCTACTCTCCAAATTTGATCTTTGCATAATACTGCCTAAACGTACTATCATTGTAACTAATCCTCCCCTTGTGCTATGTCTCTTACCCTAAGTTGGGACCTACTAGTAATTGTTTTCTTTGCAATTGTTGTTACATACAGCTTTATTATTGGTAAACATGAATCAGTTAAAATTATAATTGCAACGTACATTGCTATAGTTGCAGCACTTGGACTTGGTAATTTACTTGAAAGACTAAGTAGTGACAGTGCTCCTATTTTTCAAATGGTTGGATTAACTATGGATTTATCTGTTTTATCTACAACAAAATTAATCCTATTTATAGCTACCATTATATTCCTTGCAATAAGAGGAGGCTTTGACATTGAATACAGTAGAGATAATGGGACACTAATAGATACGTTATCTACAGGAGTATTTGGTTTTGTAACAGCAGGATTAATGCTTACAACTCTTCTAACATTCGCAGCAGACGCTCCACTACTAGATAAAGGACTTTCTAGTAGGGAACCACTTCTAGGAATAATGCAAAACAGTGAACTAATGAGAATAATTATTGAAAATCAGGATGTATGGTTTGCACTACCTGCAATTATATTAATAGGCTTTGGATTCTTTAATACAGAAAACGAACAATAAGAAATATTTTAAAAATTTGACAAGCTCGAGTTTAGCTATATACATACAATAGAGCTTGCACAAGTTGTACTTAATAAGTAACAATATATTAAATTTCCGACTTATTTTTATGAAAACATTTTTCAACAATCTTTCTATCCGTGCATCTGCCACAGTATTAACTCTTGCTTATACTCCAAATGCATATGCAGCTATTTTTGGTGATACTCCAGATATTGGAGGAATATCTAGTATTAGAGGTGGTTTAACAACCATTTTAGATACAATACTTAGCTATATGGCAATACTTGCTGTTATCTTTATAGTTGTAGCAGGCGTTCGCTTAGTTGTATCACAAGGAGAAGATTCAGAAAAAGACAAAGCAAAGAAAACTATTATTTATGTAATAGCAGGACTAATAATAATACTACTCGCAAAAGCTATTGTTACATTTGTTGCAACAGATATTGGAGGAGGGGCTTAATTAATTAGTATATTTAAAAACTCTTAAGCATTAGTTTAAGAGTTTTTTTATATTTATTTAACTGGTTTCTGGAATATGAGAAGCTGCTCTTTCCAATATAATAGAAGAAGAAGATTCTTCAGCCATTTTGCTCTTATTGCTTATAAGTATAAAATTTTGCCTTACCTCTAAAACTCTATGAATAGAAATAGCATCTCCCCATTTAAAAAACTTTTTTGGAAACAACCACTCTATGTGCATAGTTTCAGTATCAAACTGAACATCTGCACAAATCCCAATTTTCTCTCCAGACTCTGTACGAATTTTTTGCCTTAAGAAAGAACGTTTATCTTCCAGAACAGATTGCAATCTTATTATTTCTTCTGGATTACATATAACCTCTTCATTCCTTATTGTTATTCTTGTCCCAAAATGGATTATATCTAAAGCACTTATATACTTAGTATTTCGCAAAGAAAATGCCCCCATAGGCACACAATAAAAACCTAATATCTTTCCTGTATCCGCTTGAATTAGCGGCTCAATAACCATTCCAAGCAATATTCCAGAAGAATCTACAATTTCGAGGCCTCTACAACTGGAGAAACGAATGTGCATATGGTATCATTATAGCGTATATGCGACTATTTGCAGGATCATCTCATCCGGAACTTGCCTCGTCTCTCGCCAAAGAGCTAGACACTACTTTGGGCAACGTAAATACAAAGAGCTTTCAGTGTGGTGAAAGATATATAAGATATGAAGAATCTCTTCGCGGAAAAGATGTATACATAATTCAAACATCTACAAAAAATCCAGATACAGATTTACTAGAGCTATTCTTGCTATGCCAAGCAGCTAAGCTTAGTTTTGCTCAAACAGTACACGTAGTAATGCCACATTTTCCATACACAAGACAAGACCGCGTCGCACAACCAAGAGAACCTATTTCCGCAAAGCTTGTAGCACATCTTCTTGAAGAATCTGGTGCAGACCACGTATTAACTCTAGACCTTCACTCAAGCCAAATTCAAGGATTTTTCTCTATTCCAGTAGATGCACTAAGCGCAGATTCTATATTTGCAGAATATTTTAAACAAAAGAATTTGAAAGATGTTGTAGTAGTATCCCCAGATGCTGGAGGAGCAAAAAGAGCAAAAAGATTTGCAGATTTAATAGATGCAGACTTAGCAATTATCCACAAATCAAGACCTCAGCATCAGGAAGCAGAAGTAATAGAACTTGTAGGAGAGGTAAAAGACAGACCATGTATTATTTTCGATGACATGATAGACACTGGCGGAACTCCACTTGCTGCAAAGAATGCACTTATTAAGCACGGTGCTCATCCAGAAATTTACGCAGTTGCAACTCATGGCTTATTCTCTGGAAAAGCTAAAGAAAACATGGAAAAAGCTTCATTCAAAGAAATAGTAGTAACAGATAGTGTCCCCCATTCAAATTGTAAAATACCAAATTTAAAAATTCTGCCAATAGCACCTATGCTAGCAGAAGTAATAAATCATGTTGAACGTGGCGAAAGTGTTACAGATATTTATAAAAAGAAATAAACATATATTTAACACTTTGCACTCCACACTCAGTATTTTTGATTTTCTTATAGAATAAATTCTCATATACTATTCCTGAATATTCTTTTTCCCTTTTTAA
>DAOWDW010000010.1 GCA_030638845.1 Candidatus Peregrinibacteria bacterium
ACTAAAAGAAATGGAACTTACAAAGCAAAAAAATACTCCAACCAAAGCGCTTTCTGGTGGAGAAAAAGCACGCACAACTATTGCAAGGGCTTATGTACACAACCCACTTGTACTTTTTGCAGATGAGCCAACAGGAAACTTAGACCCTGGACAATCCAGCGAGGTACTAGATTTACTTAAACATATTCATAAGAAAGGAACCACAATAGTACTTGCAACTCATGAAGTAGATATTGTAGATGCTCTACAAACACGGGTTATTCGTTTGAAAGGCGGAAATGTAATAAGAGATAGCGTAGGAGGTTATGAAACAGAAACTAGAAAGAAAGTTAAAGCACCAAGGAAAGGTATGCATGACATTTTTGAACATGACGAAGAAGATGATAAAAAAAGTGGTAGAAAGGTTAAGATAACTTCCATAGGATAAAACCTAAATGAAGCAATAAAGCAATATTGCTGAACGCTTCTATAATCGCATGCGTATTGTTTTATTGTTTTAACCCGAAGGGTTCCCCTTGGGATTGTTTCATTATTTTATTTCTCTGTTGCTTCACTTATTATGTCCTTCCAGTTACCATACCCTCATGAATGACGGCTTTAGATCATTAAGAGTGGCTCTGCTAGCAATAGGTACTGCTAATATTGCTTTCGGGGTTTTATTTTTATTTAATCCTAAAACAGTAGTAGATGTTTACGATGGTAAGCTGATTGATGGTCTTCACCTTTACTTGAGTAGTGGATTTGGAGCACTCCTAATTATTCTTTCTTTCGGAGCATTTTTAGCTTTTACAGCACCTATTCGACATATGGGTATTGTGATTATGCTTATTTCTGCACAATTTCTTCTTTTTATTACAGACGTAATAATTCTTGCTAGAGAAGAGATGGAAATAATGACACTATTTCCAGAGATGCTGTATTTTTTGGTAACAGGATTGTTGCTAGTTAGATATTTCCCGACACCAGATAAGGGAAATGGCATAAAGGATATAGGAGACAACAAGAGAAATGAAAATAGAAAATTGAAAATTGAGAATAGTAAAGATGAAGTAAAAAGAGAAGAAAAAATTGATGGACCTCTATTTGAAGAAACTACTTCTTAATGTAATTTATTATGACAACTTACAAAGATTCCGGCGTAGATGTAAAAAAAGGAGATATGGCGTCTGCTGCAGCTTATGCACATGCAGCATCTACATTTGAAAGTAGAAAAGGAATGATAGGTGAACCAGTATTTGAAGAAGATGGTTATGCAGGATTTTTAGATATGGGAGATTACTATTTAATTCAATCAACAGATGGAACAGGAACAAAATTGGATCTTGCAGCAGAAATGAATTCCTTCGAAACTCTAGGATACGATCTTCTAGCAATGGTTGCAGATGATGCAATTTGTGTTGGTGCCGAAGTAATTAGCTTAAGCAATTGTATAGATGTACCTTCGGTAAATCCTAAAATGATAGACGCAATGATGAAAGGACTTTCAAAAGCATGTAAAGAACAGAAAATTGCTATTCCAGCAGGAGAAATAGCAGAAGTACCCGGAGCTGTTAATAGAGCAGTTTGGAGCGCAAGCGCAGTTGGAATAGTTGCAAAAGACAAAGTTATAAAACCAGAAACAATAGTAGAAGGTGACACAATAATTTCACTTAAATCTGGTGTTGCCAGAAGCAATGGTTTTTCTTTACTTAGAAAAATATTATCCGATTCATACGGAAAAGATTGGCACACCAAAGAATGGAAAAATGGAACTACGTGGGGAGAAATACTAATGACTCCAAGTATTGTCTATCAATCTGCTGTGTTGTCTCTTATTGGAAGATATAGAGAAGAAAGAAAAATTGATGTAAAAGGTGTAGCCCACATAACAGGAGGAGGAATACCAAGTAAACTTGGAAGAGTACTTAGAAAAACTGGACTAGGAGCCAATTTAACAGATCTATTCTCTCCACATGAAGCAATAGTTGATATTATAAAATTAGGCAATGTACCAGAAGAAGAAACATATAAAACTTGGAACATGGGAAATGGAATGATGTTAGTTGTGTCCCCAGAAGATGCAAATGAGGCTATATCCCTTTTGAAGAAAGTAGAAATAGAAGCAAAAACCGCAGGAACAATAGTATCTGATCCTAAGATAATGATCAGTATAAATTCTAAAGAGAGACTATTTTTCTAAAAAGATATAATGCAAACATGCCTGGAGGAGGAGCTAATTTTATTTGATCGATAACGCGAACAGATGACGAGTAGCCGAAGCGAAGCGGAGGCGTGAGCTCGTTTCTGTGAGCCAATGAAAGTGGATAGAATAGCGCGACGACGGAATCATGTTTGCTTGATTTTTTTGTTTGCGTTTCATATATGGAGTTTTTTTATCCCCCCTACGCTCCTTCGGAGCTTCGGAGGGGCAGGCAAGAAAAAAATGAACATAGAGAAATATGAGCAAAACGTATTGATGAAATTAAATAACCCCAACAATTTGTCCCATAACTTTCATACCTTCGAAAGGCGTCCATCCACACTTAGATTTAAGGTTTTCTCCATGAATTACCACCTTCTTATTTGGGTCTATTAAAACGATTTTAGTTTTAGACCCTTCTACAATTTCCTCTTTTCTTAAATTAAATATTTTATTTGGATTAACAAAACATACTTCATGTATTTTTTCATATGAAATTTGATTTTTACTTGCAGCTGTTAAAAGAAGGGGAATAAGAGTCTCTACTCCTGGTACTCCACTTGGTGCATCTAAAGGATTTTCTGCATTTTTTTCTTCTAGTGTATGAGGAGCATGGTCTGTAGATACGCAATCTACTGTTCCGTCGTTGACCCCTTCTAATAACGCTTGTCTATCCTCTTTTTTTCTAAGAGGAGGATTCATTTTCCCAAGTGCACCCAATCTTACGTAATCACCTTCATCTAAAAATAAGTGATGAGGTGCGACTTCGCATGTTACAGAAAACCCTTCTTTTTTTGCTTTCTTTATAATACTAAGTCCTCCTGCAGTAGAAAGATGCGCTACGTGGAACCTAGTTCCATACTTTCGCACTAAACTAAGTGCTTTTTCTATTGCAACAATTTCGGACTTTGGTGGACGCATTAGTGAGTGATTTTGTATACCTGTTTCTTTTATTAAAACTGCAGATGCATCATTAATTTCTGCATCTTCACAATGTGCAACTACTGGAATATTTAAATTGGATGCTATCTCAAACAATTTTTCTACTACCTCTTCGTTTGCTTTTTGGTTTCCAGTTGAATTATCGAAATATACCTTAACCCCACAACACCTTTTTCTAAGTTCTGTATACTCATCTTTTGTGAATAGATCACTTAATTGATCTATATGTTTCATTTCTGTTACTCCAAAGAAAAAGCGAATATCACAATTAGGAATTTCTGATGCTATTTCTACTTTACCTTTTAGGTTTTGGATGCTGACTGTTGGAGGATTTGTATTTGGCATTTCACAAACTGTTGTAACCCCTCCTGCTAGTGCAGAACAAGATTCAGATTCCATATCTGCCTTATGAGTATTCCCCGGCTCTCTAAAATGAACATGACAATCTATAAATGCAGGGAATATAAGTAATCCATCAGCATCTATAATACGATCTGCTGTCTCCTCTGCATTTTTAAGTGAGATTATTCCGTCTTTAATAAAAAGGTCTTTTTTGGCTGATTCTTCAGAAGAAATGATAGTGCCGTTTTGAATTAGGGTTGTAGGCATATTATTCTAAATACTATTATACTCGACTTTTAGATTGATGCGCAGTCAGATTTTTGATGGAATAGTACTCCATGGGAAAATCTTTCTTTAGCAACGGCAATACGGACCCCGAATCTAGTTTTTATGGAATAGATGATGACGCCACAAAAACGCATATTGCTATTAAGAAATATGGAGATTTTATCTTTACAGATGCTATTAGCCCTTCATATGACCTACGGGTTATACCTGAAGAAGGCTATTGCCATAGTATTCATTGGCTTGAAAATGAATATAGTATCCTTACTTTAGTTGCTGCTGCTTCTAGAGAAAAAATGTTTCAGCTGTTTTTAGACTTATTGGAACCTCTAGGCAATAAAATAGGTATTGCTATCCATTCTAGTCATATTGATCATAATCATCCTAAAAAGTACTTTAATGAAGATATTGAACTCTATCTTCTCGAGTCTATTGTTCATGAATATATGGATTTATTACTTCATGATGGCAATACTGGAATATTCGTATGGGATCGCGCAGAAACAAAAGAAGTCCAGTGGGAAGAACATAAATTATTTCAAATATATGCAACAAATTTCGGTCCATTTGAGGAAATTTTCTCTCGTGTTCTTCCACTTAGAGAAGAAATGAGATTAATTTGTAATGCAGAAGATGTACACATCTCTTCAGATGAACAATATAACGAATTTTTAATAATGAAGGATAGACTAGGATGCATTGATTAAGATTTATTTTCCGAGTAGCATACTAAGAAGAATCTATTTTGATAAATATAAGAATTATGCGAATAGCAAAAGCTTAATAGCTCCAGCAAAAATTACAAACAGTAATAAATTTTCGAATATACGCTCACTAACATATTTCATTAATTTTTTCCCAATTTTTACTCCTATAATAATAATTGGTATAGAACAAATAAGAACCATAAATATCTCTCTTGCCCAAACAATGTTTGGTAAATATGCAGTTATCCTTCCTATATTTAATCCAAATGCAATAACACAAGACGTTCCTAAGAATGGTTCTTTAACTAACCCCATTGAAAGAAGAAATGATGATCGTAATAGTGTTCCAACTCCTATTATTCCACTTTGAAATCCATTTAATGCTCCACATAATAGAAAATTTGTTTTTGTAGGCTGTATGGTAAATCCCCGTGGAGAAAGACGAATAAAGATGAATAATATACAGAAGATAGCAAGTAATATTTCTATGCTTCGCATAGGGATTTGAAAAAAGATTAGACCGCCTAAAAAGCTAAATGGAATACCAAGAATTAAATACCAACAAGCAATATCCCATCTTGTAAATTTATAAAAATGTATAAATTTTGCAGGTTGAATAATAAATCCAATAAGAGACAAAACAACTATACTAGTTCTTATATCAACGAAAAATGTTAATAGAATTATTCCAATAATCCCAAGCCCAGCACCAGCAATAGTACAAAATACACTCCCTAGAAATAGTACAAGTAGTATTATAGGGAGAGATTCAATCATGAATTATTTAATAGCATAGAGAGAAGTGCCATTCTTAAATAAACTCCATTTTTTGCCTGCCTAAAATATGCAGCAGTTGGAAGTGCATCTACCAAAGTGTCAATTTCTCCTACGCGAGGCAAAGGATGCATAACTGTTCCTTTTTTTCCTTTAAGATGATCTGCAGTAAGTACATATTTAAGTTTCAATCTCTCATATTCCGATTGATCTGCAAATCTTTCTTTTTGTACTCGTGTTATGTAAATAACATCACTATCTAGTCCATCTTCTAGCTCATCTGTTTCTGTAAACTCTAGCCCCTTTTCCTGCAAATAACTTGTTACTTTTTCTGGCATTGTAAGCTCTGCAGGAGCTACGAATGTAAATTTAACATTGTTATAAAGTCCAAGTAGATAGCATAGCGAATGGACTGTTCTTCCATAACGTAAATCTCCCACCATGGTTATAGAAATACCATCTATAGTTCCTCGTTCTTTTTGAATAGTATACAAATCTAGCAGTGCCTGAGTTGGATGTTGTCCAGGTCCATCTCCTGCGTTTATAAATGGAACTTCACTTACGCTAGCTGCTTTGTCTGCGCTTCCTGCATCTGGATGACGCATGGCAATAATGTCTGCATATTGATTTATAACTGTAATTGTATCTTCAATTGTTTCTCCCTTGTAAAGAGAACTAAACTGTATTCCGTCTGCAGTAATTACGCTTCCTCCAAGCCTGTGCATTGCTGTTTCAAAGCTAAGCCTTGTCCTTGTACTTGGCTCATAAAAAAGACATGCTAGTACTTTTCCTTTTAAGCTTTCGTCACCACCACTATTTTCTACCTTCTCCATTTTTTCTGCAGTTTCTAAAAGAGCATCCGTATCTGCTCTGGAAAGCTGCTTAGTGGATGTGAGGTGCTGGAAGGATAGAGACATTGTTCGAAAGAGATAGTACATAGAATGTAATTGTTTGTCTAGATTGAAATCGAGTGATACGGTTAGCTTGTAACTGGTAGCTTGTAGGGAAATAAAGATGCCCACACGATTTTTCTACAAGCTACAAGCTACTACCTACAAGCTTCATGCCGTTTATCTAAATGTCCACCCGCCAAATAGCATCTTCTACCCTGTGGCAACTTGGCAGTCAAATTTCTATGGCTGCCCTTAGCATATTCACTGTTAAGTTTGTTGCTATAGGTTTAAGTAAAGAGTTAGCTGGCAACTACAACTCTGCATACGGGTTTTTACAATTATTTGGGATACTCGCAGACTTTGGTTTATACGCTGTTGCAATAAGAGAAATTAGCAAAGCCAACTCTCGTAATTGCAAAGCGGATGACCCAGATAGTCCCGAAAGAATTCTTGGTGCGCTTCTTGTTATCCGTGGAATAATACTTTTAGCATCTCTATTACTTGCGCTTGGAATAGTATGGCTACTCCCACAATGGAAAGGTACACCACTTCCTTTGGGTGTAACCATTGCAGCACTTGTCCCACTATTTACCTTAATGGCAGGAATGATACGAACAGTATTTCAAATAAAATACAAAATGCAGTATGTTTTTATAGCAGAAGTTATTCAAAGGATAATAACCGTTTCTTTTATAGGACTATTTATTTTGCTTGGGGTTCGTGGGAGCCACGATCTTCATATAT
>DAOWDW010000058.1 GCA_030638845.1 Candidatus Peregrinibacteria bacterium
AATTGATAATAATTATATTGCAATAGCTGCTAAGGCAAAAAGTCTTGGATATACAGCCATATCCTTTGGAATAGCCTTAGCTCCGTGACGTTTTATGTCTTGTAATGTAATTGTTTGCATTTGTATAGATGGTAAATTCAATACTAATTATAATACTAAATTTGGTATTAATCAAATATATTTTACTGAGTTGAAATTTGTTCTATTGTTTTAGCAACGCCGTACATTGCCTCCATTGGAAGTGCCATTCCAATAGCAGATTGTATAGTTGCTCTAACTTTTTTGCCCTTTTCATACATTGTTGAAAATACTGGTCCAAGGGTTGTTGGCATTGTTATTCCGTAAAATCCCATAGCAAGTGCAGTTTGTTCTGACCAACTATGAATGTCTCCTTCTAGTACATTTAGAGATGTAGCAATAGCTGCAGTCGTTCCTCCAATTATTAGTCCAATGTTTACTGGATTTAATTCTTTATCAACTTCATCTAGCTTAAGTGGATCTCCATTTAAAAGATTTGTGTTCATATTAATACAATATACTATCTGCATAATAAGTCAATAATCAATTACCCCAAATTATAAAAAAGTACTATGCCAGCTCTAGATATTTTCTTTAAGTACATTATTGTATGAAAATGTTTTCTATTTATGATTTATTATTTCCGAAGAGAAGTCTAAAAGGTGATGTTGGCACATGGTTAACAGATGAAGAGCTAAGTAAGTTGAATGTTAACCCTGTGTATGAGTCTAAAATTTGTTTAAGGCAAAGATCACTAAATTATTTAGATTCAATTTCTGCGGTTATGCCTTATGAATATTTTCATATAAAAAAGATAATTCGAATGTGGAAATATAATCGTATTAGTGTGTATGGAGATATATTATCTAATTTACTTTTGGAAGCAGATTTTAAGTTTCCAGAAGAATCAATTTTATGTCCTGTCCCTTTGCATTGGAGTAGAAAATATTGGAGAGGGTTTAATCAGGCAGAAGTATTGGCAGAAAAAATTTCAAGTGAAATAAATCTTCCAGTTATAAATTTATTAAAAAGAATTCGTCCTACTGGGTTTCAATCTCATAGAAATAGAGAAGAGCGATTATTGGCTTTAAATGGAGCTTTTAAGTACATACTAGAAAATCATCCACCAGCAAATATCATTTTAATTGATGACTTAGCAACAACTGGTGCAACACTAGATGAATGTGCAAAGGTGTTGAAAAAAGTTGGTGCAAGGAGGGTGGAGGGGTGGGTAATTGCACATGGCTAAGAAATGAAAAATGAGATATTATCCAAATATTACATGCTTGATAGAAGATTATATATTTCTGGTTGAAAATCTTATAGTCTACTTTTCTCATCATAAATATATTTGGAATCCAATACTCAATGCACGCAACCTAAAGTGGTGTGGAAAACTTTAAACTTTTCCACTATGAGTGTAGCATCGCATTCCTAAGTTTTTAACTTGGGTCTTATCTTTTATGACAATTCTTCTTTCAGCTCTGGCGTTTATTTTGCTTCTTAGTTTGCTAATAATGATTCATGAGTGGGGGCATTTTATAGTTGCTAGAAGGTCTGGAGTTGTAGTTGAGGAATTTGGATTTGGTCTTCCTCCTAGGGCTAAAACATTGTTTGTACAAAAGGGGACTGCTTTTACAGTAAACTGGATTCCTTTTGGAGGATTTGTAAGACTTAGAGGAGAAAATGCGTTGGAAGAGGAAGATAGAACAGGTCTTGGAAGTTTTGGAGCTGCGTCTATTTCTTCTCGCATAGCCATTTTATGTGCAGGAGTATTTATGAATTTTGTTTTAGCTCTTGCATTATTAACGTGTGGATTTTTGTGGGGGAATTGGATACCTACCTATGTTTCTTTTGACGCAATGCGTAGTGATGCGGAGAGTGGATTAATCAATATGGAGCTAGCAGTAATAATTGATGATGTAGTTAGTGGAAGTCCTGCGGCTCAAATAGGGATACCTGAAAAAAGTATATTGGTTGCAGTAGATAATCAGCTTATAGAAAACCCTGAAGATGTAACTAGAATTCAGAAAGATAAGAAGAAGGTAACGTATAAATTGCTTACTGGAGAAGGCTATACCGAAGAAGAGGAATTTACTGTTTCTTTAGAAGATGGGAAGGCTGGTGTAATAGTTGCTCTTTTTGCAAAGACTTTTTCTGCATCTGACTATGGGCTAGGTACATCACTGTATTTGGCATTTAGAGAGGCTGGAATTATGACTCATCAAACTGTTTTGGGAATTGGTCAGCTATTTGTTTCACTTATGAAAACTGGAAAAGTACCAGAAGGAGTAACGGGTCTTGTAGGTATTGCTCAATTAACACATGCTTCTATATTGGATGGATTTATGACTTATGTCCGTCTTGTAGCACTTTTAAGTCTTAGTCTTGCTGTACTTAATATTCTTCCTTTTCCTGCATTGGATGGTGGAAGATTGGTGTTTGTTCTTGCAGAGCTTATTGCAAGAAGGCCTATAAATAGACGTTTTGAATTACTAGTGAATGGTGCAGGCTTTTTGTTTTTACTTGCCGTTATTTTCCTAATTACTTTCTATGACATACTCCGTCTCTTCTAGTGCATCGGTTGTTACTCAAGTAAGTGCAGAGGAAGTTGCTCTGCGGGATATGTGGTTAAAAATACTAAAAAATTTACATCCTCGTTTGCAACGCAGTTTATTTATAACTTGGTTTAGAGATACAACAATACTAGGGAAAGATGGTTCTACTTTAATTGTTGGGCTTCCTATTCCTATGGCTTTAGATTGGCATATGGAGCACTATTTAAGTGTTACTTTAGAAGAGGCTAAGAAACTAGATAAATCTATTACTAAAATTGTATATAAAGTAGATGGAGGACTTAAAGACAGCAAAGAGCGTACATTTGATTTGTTAGAGATTTTTCCAGAAACCAGAAAGCGTAAATTACCTGGTAAACATGAAGTAAAACTTGCTGAGGGAGTAATTAGCCGTATTTTAAATCCGCGATATACGCTAGAGAATTTTGTTGTTGGTAGTGGAAATAGATTGGCTCATGCTGCTTGTCAAGCTGTAGCTTCCTACCCTGGAGGAAAATATAATCCGCTTTATTTGTATGGCGAAGTTGGTCTTGGAAAAACACATCTACTTCAGGCTACAGGTAATGCAATACTAAAAAAGATGCCGAAGGCTGCAGTGGTATATACGACGTCCGAAGATTTTACAAATGAAGTAG
>DAOWDW010000061.1 GCA_030638845.1 Candidatus Peregrinibacteria bacterium
AAAATGGAAAATGGAAAATGAATCTATCCAACCAGTCAAAGCATCATCACTACTTGGAATGACATACACTCCATTGTTCCCATACTTTGAAGAAGAATACAAAGACACTGCATTTAAGGTTATAGAAGGAGATTTTGTGACAACAAATGAAGGAACTGGCATTGTTCACATTGCCCCAGGTTTTGGTGAAGACGACTGTGAAATTGGCAAACGTGAAAATCTTAAGCTTCTTCAGCATGTAACTATGGAAGGGAAATTTACAGATGAAGTAACAGACTTTGCTGGAATGGATGTAAAACCAAAAGATGATTCTATGAAAACAGATAGAAAAGTTACAGATTGGTTAAAAGATAATAATAAATTATTTTCTGATCAAACTTACAGTCACAGCTACCCACACTGTTGGAGATGCGACTCCCCTCTTTTAAATTACGTAACTAGTTCTTGGTTTGTGAAAGTAGAAGGAATAAAAGAGAAGATGTTAAAAGAAAATGCAAAAACAGAGTGGATGCCTGCACACATACGTGATGGTAGATATGGAAAATGGCTGGAAGGCGCAAGGGATTGGGCTATTTCTAGAAACAGATATTGGGGAACCCCTATTCCAATATGGAAAAGTGAGCAAGGAGACTCTGAGTGTATAAGTAGTAGAGATGAATTGATGAAGAGGAATTTAATTCGATTTAGTAAAATAACTGTTCTTAGACATGGAGAAAGCGAGGGTAATCTAATTCCAATCTATCAAGGAATTGAACCTGGAACCAATTTGACTTCTAATGGAAAAAATCAAGCCAAAGAAACTGCGTCTTTCTTGACTAAACAAAAAATTGATATTATTTACTGCTCCCCTCTTGCAAGAACACAGCAAACAGCCCAAGAACTAGCCAAAAAGACAGGAGCAAAAATAATAGTAGACAATAGATTGCGAGAGATTTCTTTTGGAGAATACGAAGGAAAGACAGTAGATTTTACAGATTTGTCTTTTGTAAAAGCGCGTAGAGCCTACAAGCTAGACAAAAAGAAACCAGAAAGTATTTATCATTTTGAAGGAATGGAAACATGGGAACAAGTTGAAAATAGAATCTCATCATTTTTAAATGAAACTCTTCCACGTCACAGAAGTGAACACGTTGTTATTGTCACACACGCAGATCCTTTACAAAATATTAAATCTTTCTTTACAAAAGAAGACCCAGTAAAAATTTCTCATCAGCCTTACCCTACGTATGCATTCCCTAATACATTCTTTTGGGACCATAAAAGAGAAGCCCAAATGGATTTACATATGGATAATGTTGATGACGTTGTCTGGCAAGGTTCTCCTTGCGAAAAAAGTGTGGATGTTACATTGGTTAGACATGGCGAGACTAAATGGAATAAAGAAAATAAAATTCAAGGCGGAGGAGTAGATTTGCCTTTAACTGAAACTGGCAGAGAACAGGCAATGAAACTTGCTAAGAATTTAAAAAGTAAATCTTATGATTTAATAGTATCTTCAAATAGAAAACGTAGTCGTGAAACTGCTGAAATTCTTTCAAAAGAACTTGGTATTCAACTTGAAGATCCTACCCCCTCTTTTAATGAACGGACAGTGGGTGAATGGAGTGGTATGAATAAATATGAATTCTGGGAAGAGCGAGAATTTAACGCAGGAATCCATTATAATACTCCAAAAGAAGGAGAAAGACTATAAGAATTTTTAAATCGCGTTCAAATAGTATTAGATGAAATAAGATCAAAGTATTCTGGCAAAAAGATATTACTTGTAAGTCATCAGGGAACTATGCAAGCGGTTCGCTTGCTAGTGGAAAATTGTTCGTATCAAGAAACAAAAAATATGATGCTAAAGAATACTGAATCATTTAAATTAAGTTTAAATCCACTAATAAAACGAATACCAGAAGTATTGGACTGCTGGTTTGAAAGCGGGTCTATGCCATATGCACAGCAACACTTTCCATTTGAAATAGGAGATGACAAGAGAGGTGTTCCTAGAAACTTTCCTGCAAACTTTATAGCAGAAGGCTTGGACCAAACTAGAGCATGGTTTTATACGTTGATGGTGCTTTCTACTGCATTGTTTGGAAAAACACCATTCGAAAATGTTGTTGTAAATGGAATAGTTCTTGCAGAAGATGGGAAAAAGATGAGTAAACGATTGAGAAATTATCCAGATCCACTTGAGGTAGTAAATAAGCATGGAGCAGATGCAGTAAGATTTTCTTTAATGAGTAGCCCTGCTGTAAGAGCAGAAGATCTCAGATTTTCTGAAAAACTTATTGGAGAAACTGTTAGAAATGTATTACTTCCACTGTGGAACATATATAGCTTCTTTGTTACTTATGCAAATGCAGCTAATTTTGAAGCAGTAGATACCAGAACTCATTCTTCTCATCCTTTAGATATGTGGATGAAAGCAGAAACTCAAGATTTGGTAAATAGAATGACAGAAGAATTAGATAGATATGACCTCTCTGCAACATGTAGCGAGCTTCATGAAACTATAGATGTACTTACAAACTGGTACATAAGACTTTCCCGAAGAAGATTTGCAGGTAAGGGAGTAACAGAAGGTAGTATTCCATCTACTGGTGACAGCGAAGCAGAAGACTGCATGAATGCTCTTCATACTCTGCATGATGTGCTTCTTACTATAAGCCAATTACTTGCTCCATTCTGTCCATATATTACGGATGCTATTTATCTTAATTTGATTTCTGAGGAACATGGCTCTGTGCATTTAACAGATTGGCCAGAAGTTAGAAAATTGAATAATGAGGAGATAAATCTTTTAGAAAAAAATAGAACTATGCGTAAATTAGTTTCGCTTGGAAATACCATTCGCTCCGAACAAAATATAAAAATTAGACAGCCACTTTCTTTAGCTACTATTGCTCTCCCACCATCAGTATCTAAAGAAATTACTTTTGAACAAGAGGATTTACAGCTTTTAAAACAAGAACTAAATGTAAAATCTATAGAATTTGCAGAAAATCCAGAAGATCTTGCAGAAAGTTTTGTACAAGTAGATGCCAGAAAAGTAGGACCAAGACTTGGCAAAAGAGTTCAAGAAATAATAATTGCTGGGAAACAGGGTGAATTTAAGATAGAAGATGATGGATCTATTTTAATTTTAGATGAACGCCTTTCTTCTGATGAGGCAACTTTAGCTTATAGGAGTAAAGATGATGCAGGTGATGGAGGTGTAGCAGCAGATAAGGGAATAGTATTAAAGCTAGAAACAAATATTTCAAATGACCTAAATCTTGAAGGAGAAGCAAGAGATTTAATAAGAGCTGTCCAAAGACTAAGAAAAGAATCCAATTTCCACTTTAAAGATGAAATAATACTTAGTGTTTCTGGAATGGATGAAGTATTAGAAAAATTTGCTGACCTTATTACACAAGAAACTAGAGCAACATATGGGGAAAATGATGGCGAAGAACATACAGCCGATATAGGTGAAAATGAAGTTATTATTAAATTTAGAAAAAAGTAATGAAATTAATAATTAATAATGAAAAATGATGTAAGTATTTAATAATCATATGATATTTATAGTTATTAACTATTCATTATTGTCTCTGCACTTTGCATTCCTCACCTAGCATTCCTATACTACATATATGTCTAAATCAGATTCTCTATCTCTTCCTGCACGCGTATTTATGCGAGCAGTTTTAAATATTGCTCTTGTTTGGTTTATGGCGGAGTACATGAATCAATATTTTCATCTAACAGGAGGAATAGTTGCATTCGTAGTAGTTGGATCACTTCTTACACTTATGAATATTTTTATTAGACCGTTTCTAGCAATAATTACTCTTCCTTTAAAGCTTTTTGCAACAATCCTTGCAATTATTATTGTAAATGGAGTTTTTGTTCAACTAACTCATTTTATTGTTACAAAAATGCAAGAAAATATCGTAACACTAGAAATATATGGAGGTCTTTGGGGATGGATACTAGTTGCTACTATCCTAGGTATAGGGAACTGGATAATGAAAGTAATGACAACTAAGTAGAATATTGGTTATTGGTTATTGGTAATCCATATTATGATTATCATTAAATAGTGACCAATATTCCAGTACACCAGTATTCCAGTACACCAATATTCCAATATACCAGTATTCCAATATACCAGTATTCCAATCACCAGTAACTAGTACACTACATAGATTTATTTACAATATCTGTTAGTGCCCATGTCATACCTTTAACTACTGCTGGGACTGGCATTTTATGATATGAGGAAACCATTCCATATTGTTTTTGCTTTTCTCCAGAGTCTTCTGATTTTTCCCATCCAAAAACTATAAAACAAGGCATTCCAAGGCTTTTTACAAATTCTTCACATTTGTTTCGTACTTCATCTTCTTGCATAAGAATAATGGGGTAATGGATACCTAAATAATAACATAATTTTTGAAATCATACTTTTGTCCACTTTTTTGTATTGCATTTGTGTTACATTGTAATACATGAAATTTTATTTGTGTTACATTGTAATATAGCCCTCTACTCTTTCCTCCCATATAAAGGGGAGGAAGTAGTCTATGTATTTTTATATTGTGATTGATGTTGATTATTCCAAAGAATATATTTCTTTTATTTATTTCACTTCTATTATTCTTTAGGAAGTTTTTTTGCTTTCATTAAATTAACCAAAGTATTTTTTCTTGCGCTTAGAATAGAGAATAATCCAAGTTCATATCCAGATAATCTATCTGGTACATCAAAGGTTGTTCTTTCTATTGGAACAGAAAATTTGTCTTGCTTTTTCAATTCCTCAAATTCTTCATCCGATCCCATAAAAATTATTTTTTTAGGCCTTATTTTAAATAATCGTTTTTGGTCATCTATAATTTCTAAACTCTTTTTAGTTTGCTCTTCTAAAGTTGTTTCCAATGGAAATAGCAATTCATCTATTGGCTGTGAAGAGTGAATCATAGAACTTCCAATATAACATTCACCTATTCTTGAATAAAGAAGTGCAGTTTCCTTTTGTTTCTCCGCAGCAGAAAGCCAAATAACAGATGCTGGAATAGTTATTGCTTCTACACGAAAATTCTGTTTTTCACAGAGGGTTTTATATTGTTTAAGTGCATCTTCGCTAACTGCAGCAACTGCTATGTGATACATGTCATCAGTTTTTCCAATTTGTTTCCAAACGTACATAATATCTTCTGGATCTTCTGGAATAGTTTTACGAATTAACTCTTCAACTTCACTTTCTATATCTTTCCCAACAATAAGTGGAATATCAAAAATAGTGTTATATACAGTTTGGGGAGGAAGACATAATGCAACTCCTAAAGTTCCAGATTCCTTTTTTTTCTTCATTATTTTTTTCCATATTCCATGTTTTGGTGGAGGCAAATTCGCTTCTGATTTATTTTCTACTTCTGGAGCACTCTTCTCTGAATGAATAACTGCATGAACAGATTCTGAACATGCATTCATGCTTTGTATACGACCGTTTAATATACTCTCAGGAAGAAGTGCATGCTTTTTAAGAAGAATCCCACGTTCTTGGTCTAGTTTAACAGCAAGGACATGTGTGTCCGTAAAGGAAAGCCCAAGTGAAATACTGTTAGAAGAGAAAAGTGCCATTATCTTTATAGTTTATCATTTTTTCGTTGTTTTGCATAGGTTATTGGTGTATTGGTTATTGGTATGTAGATTATTATTTTCGTTAAACAGTAACTAATATTCTATTTAAGAAGATAATCCTCCTCCATAATCTGGATAACTAATGAGCTAATTACTCACCACAATATGGATCATATTCACAATCCAAATCGCTACAGTCTTCATCACCATCGCAGTCATTATCTACCCCATCATCACAAGTTGTTTCTGGATTTTCGTTTGGGGAACAAGATGAACTACTGTCTTCACAATATGGATCATATTCACAATCCTCATCACTACAGTCTATTTCATAATCACAATCATTATCTATCCCATCATCACAAATTGTTTCTGTTGGAGAACATGAAGACATACTACTACTAGTTCCCCCGCAATCTGTTTTGAAATATACACCTCCAGAAAGTGAATATTCATAATTAAATGTCTCCATGTGAGTGCTATCTGTTCCAATACGAACTCTCCAAATATTATTTGCACCACCACTGTATGTTCCTCCTAACTTCCAAAGACCATAAAAACCACCGCAATCATAATTATCAGCATCTGATTGCTGAAAATAATATTTTCTAATAAGAGTATCTGTACTGTCATAAAACTCTATAAAATTAAAAGTATCTGGGCTATTTATATTTGTAACAAAGCAATTTACTCCTCTTAATGTTGAAGTGCCTGGAACTGTAAATTTAACGTCTAACCACTCATTTGTAGACATATCTACCTGAACTTGACTTGGTGTATCGTGTCCAACACGATACTCTGAAAGAACTACCTCTGGCGAGGCACCAGTAAATTTAATTCCACTTGCAAGAAATTGATCCCCCGGAGTTTGATTTGGAGGAATAGCTAATGAATTAAAGTCTAATGTTGTTGGAGAATTACAAGATGTTACAAGTTGTACTAATCCTGTACATGCCACATCACCCCAACAATCATCGTCATCACAATCTATATATCCATCACAATCATTATCTACCCCATCATCACAAATTGTTTCTATTGAAGAACATGACGAACTTGATGAACCGCAAGCTCCACAATTTTCATCCTCGCAGTCAATATCACCATTACAGTCATTATCTGCTCCATCCGAACATGATATTTCTACAATTTCTGATGGAGTACAGCTATATGGCACAGTTGTAAAATTCCATGTTGTAACATTGCTAATTCCTGCAAAACTGTTTCCTGCTAAATCATCTATTGCATCTTCCTGAATTTGAACGTAGTAACTTGTGTCGTAATCTAATGTGGCAGATGGATTAATAAATATTGTTGTAGTCCCACCTCCCGTAACCTTTGCCGACTCAGCATCTATTGACTCAATAAGAACGTTGTCGCTACTTCTTTTTATTAAGATGTCGTTAAGTACTCCTGGTTTAGGTAATACTGCTTCATTAAATGTAATTAAAAAATTCGTTATGGTTAAAACATTGGTACTATTGTCAGCTGGAGATAGAGTATGAATAGTTGGTGGAATTAAATCAGCAGAACCAAATGTTGAAAAATTCCATGTTGTAGAATCATTAATTCCTGAAAATCTATTTTCTGATGCATCTTGCAGTGCCAAAGCTCCAATATTTACATAATATGAAGTAGATTCATCAAAATTTGATGATGGATTTATTGTTATTATTGGTGTTGCATCTCCAGTTACTTGTGGAGACTGAATATCTATAGTCTCAAAAAGTGTGTGGTCACTTAATCTTCTCAATTCTATATCGTTATTTACCGAAGCAATTGCTGATACCATCTCCGAAAAAGTAATAATTAGATTTGAATCTAAAGCAACGCCAGATTCTTCGTCTTCTGGTGACATAGATAGTATTATTGGAGGAATAGTCTCATTGTCTGGATTATTATGTCGCCATGTATTTGTAGCAATATTAGAACCTGTTAAAACAACATCAACGACTACTTTTCTAGTCCATTTTTTAACTGCGCCTGTTGATTGCAATACGATATATTCAGCAGTCCCAGATGTACCTATAACACAATTTCCATCTCCAACATTTAGACTAGTACCAGTATAAGAAGAACCAAAACGTTTTATTTGTAACAATGCTTCCTCTATACATGCTTCTGTAACTGTTAAAGACTCTATTGTCTGTACACCAGAGTTTCCTATATCAACTTCTTCAATTCCTCTTATTGCCATACTTGCTCCAACAACAAGTGTTACAGCACCAAGCACTAATACAGATATAAGCAATGTCATAGCTGGGCGATAAGATTTGATATAAGTAAGTTGCACTACTATTTTGGAAAGAAATAATAAATCTATTGGCAATGAGCAAGTAAACAAGACTCTAATAAATTCATGTCGTTATCTGAAGCGGAATAACAATCCAGAAAATTAGCAACATTTTGGTCTCCTCCTCCCATGTTACAAGCACATTTATATGCACCAATAC
>DAOWDW010000080.1 GCA_030638845.1 Candidatus Peregrinibacteria bacterium
ATATGCATAGTAAATCTACAAGGGGCTCGTTTCTTCTCTTTTTGAATGAATGTGCTAGTAATAAATAACTTATTCCTACAATCATTGTTAAATATGCATACAGATCTTCATGATTTCCAAATGTACCATCTAAAATTGCTTCAAATAATAAATATACAAAAGCAGTTCCATTAGCTATAGCAAAAAAAGTTAGAATTGTATTTTTGTGAATGTAATCTAGTAACAAGTAATAACCAAATATAAAACCAAATGTTATAGCCACTGGTAATATTGTAGGATTTTCTATTTTAAATTCACTTAATGTAACCAATGCTCCAATTGGAATTAATATTCCTCCAATAAAATGAAAAATGCTTCCTAATTTCTTATTGGGTTCCTTTTTTAATAACATAGATCCCAATCCTGAGGAAAGTAGACCAAGACCAAGTGTTACAACAATACGACTGAAGGAGCCAATATTATCCCAAATTTGAGCTATATATATAATTATTCCAATTACAACAATAGCAGTACCTATGTAATAAAGAATAGTAGTAACAGATACATGATGGGACTTCCTTTTTTTAGTAATTTCTTTGGGTTTTGTAATCATTAAGCTTTGCAATTCGCTATTACAAATTTCACCAGATTGGACCTTTGCAGAAAGTTCTTGCAGCAGTTCTTGTTTATCCATAATAAAAAAGGGAATTAATTAGTTTCTACTAGGTAAAACCCAGCCAATAAATTTAAAGTTATTTTGGTAATAATATCTATTATTATTTTGATTAATTAAATTTATCTTTCTTTTGCTGTTACCTTTCGTTAAATAATAACCATACGAAGAACTGCTACCAAATAATGATATGAATTCTGAGTTTCTATCATATATTCCTGAAACTATTACTCCATCTGGAGATGTTAATAGACTATTTAAAGTTAATGTTTCTGCCTCTTTAAATGGTATTTCTCTAGTCTCATTCTTTTTAGTGTTATGCAAAAATATTCGCACGGTATAATCTTCTTCAATGTCTGGTATACCATCATTATCAGAATCTACAGAAGGGCTAATTATATTTTTGACCATTCTATTATCTTTCGTTGTATAAAGATTATTTAAATGATTATTACAATAATATCTATTATTATTCATTCCATCTGAACATGATACATAAACAAAATTGTAATCGGTATTAACGAATAGTGATGGCAAATATACGCTTGAGCCAACAACAAGTATAAGTACTACTGGTAGTACAAATGCTAATATAACAGCGAAGTTTTCTTTAATAAATTTTTTCATAATATAAGAATGTTAGCTTTATCTTGATTATTATCAAGGATAATTCTTTTTTGGTTATTTCTTGGAAAGATACATTAAATTCGTTTATGATAGCTAAGTAAGTTTATTAGGGCGTTCTTTTATAGGAAACATCGGGCGCATAGCTTATGTTGGTGTCGAGTATCGCTTTGGCGATACGAGCAATAAAAAAGACGTGTCGCTCTTGGTATGATATTGTTCTTTTATAGGAAACATCGGGCGCATAGCTCAGTTGGTTTAGAGCGACTGGTTTACACCCAGTAGGTCGGGGGTTCGACTCCCTCTGCGCCCACCACACTTCTCCACTATTCATTTGCGCAAGTCTTTACTTCTGAATAAACTATAAATATATGATTAATGTTATCCACGCTATAATTTCTATTCTGCTTATGGGTTGTATACTTATACAACACAGAGCATCTGGGCTTTCTGCTACTTTTGGTGGTAGTGGAGAAACTGCTGTCGTACAAAGAAGAGGTGCCGAAAAGCTTATATTCAATCTTACAATAGTTCTTAGTATTCTCTTTTTTGCTTTGAGTATTGTTCGTTGGTTTATTGTTTAAAACTTTTATTTAAGCATTTATGCTAAAGTAGTTTTGTACTTTTTATGAGCAAAACTTTTTCATCCCACCGCATTATATTTGTACTTCTTGTAGTGCTATTTGTTTTTAGCGGTGTAATTCTTATAAATAAATTCTATAAAGAAAATACAATAATAGTTCCCGCTCAAGGTGGTACATACATAGAAGGTAGTGTAGGACAATTAAGTCCCCTTCTCCCTTGGTTTACAGTAAGGAATGACGTAAATAGAGATATTGTTTCTCTGGTTTTTTCTGGTTTACAAAAATACAATCCTGCTACTGGAAAAATAGAAAATGATTTAGCAGAACTTACAGTAAGTAAAGATAACAGAATGTATACGGTTAAACTCAAAGAAAATTTATACTGGCATGATTCTACGCCAGAATTTCCTCATAAAGTTACTGTTGATGATATTTTATATACCTTTAATACTCTTCAAGATGCAGAATTCCCAAATACTCTGCTAAGACAAAACTTTTTAGGTGTAACTATAGATAAATTAAGCGAAAGAGAAGTTAGATTTACTCTAGAAGAACCATATAGATATTTTGCTAGTAACTTAACATTGGGATTAATTCCTGAAAGTTCTTTAGAAGGAATTCCAATAAACAAATTAAATCAGGCATTAGATTTCGGTTTTTCTCCAATTGGAGCAGGACCATATAAATTTAGAAGTATTGCACAAACAGAGTTATCTACAGAGATTACACTTGAAAGATTTGATAGACCTGTAGAAGATGAATATCACTTAAAACGTGTAATATTTAGAATTTTTCCAGATTACACAACACTTCTTTCAGATATTAGAAATTTAGATGCTGTTCGTCTTGTGCCAAGAAATGACCAAGGAGATCCACTAGTTCCAAGAAGTTTTACTGCAGTTAACTATACTCTTCCGCAATATGTAGCTCTTTTCTTTAATTTAGATACAGATATATTAAAAGATTTAAAACTAAGACTTGGTCTTCAACTTGGAACAAACAAAGATCAAATTGTAAAAACTATTCAAGAATCAATTATTGTAGATACACCTTTATTAGAAATTGATACTACAGATTGGAGATATAAATTTGATACACATGCAGCTCAAGGTGCATTTTTCTCTTCGGACTGGAATTTGCCTCAAAAAGTAAGATTACAAAGACTTCTTGAAATTAGAGAAGCAAATAATATTGGAGTTTTAAAAACAGATTCTGTAGTACTTTTAGATACTGGAGCTTCTTTATTATTAACAGGATCTGTATTACATATAGATAATGGCGCAACATTAAATGGAATACCTGTTCAAATTCAGGAAAGTAATACTGGCTCTTGGATAGCTGCTCTCCCAACAAATAATCAAACTGGAAGCTTGGTCCATGGTTTTAATCATATTCAACTTAAAAATTTAGATGGCTCTATTGTAGATTCTATGTATCTACTTCGTACAACTGCAACTAGTGAGTATAAGCGAGCAATTCAAGAACAAGATATTGTGGATAGATTTTTAGCATCTAGAGATGGTTCTATTCCTTTTGAAGAAAGAATATCTGTTTCTAATTTGTACCTTGAAAAGGGAATGATAAGAATTCGATTAAGTACAGATCCATATGATATTAGAATAAATAATAAAGGTGAGAAGTTAAATTTAAGATTACTTACAAGCAATACGCCTTCTGTTTATAAATCTGTTGCCGAAGAGATAAAGAAGCAATGGGAGCCTTTAGGTGTACATGTAGGAATAGAAATACCAGAAACAAGGTCTAAATTTGAAGAAAAATTGATTAATAGAGATTATGATATTTTGCTTTTTGGTCAGTCGCTTTTAGATAACTTAGATAGTTATTCCTATTGGCATAGTAGTGGGATACAACAATTTACAGGAAAACGATCAGATTTGCGTATAGATGCTTATAACCTTTCTCAATATCCTTCCTTAGAAGCAGATTCTTTACTAGAGCTTATTCGTAAAACAGCTGATGAGGAAGAGCTTGATTTATCTTTAAATGAGTTAAATGAAGTATTAAAAAAAGATGTACCTGCTATTTTCTTATATTCTCCTTTATATACTTATGCATTTGTAAAAGATTTACACGGAATGGAAATTGGCAAGCCTTCGCTCCATTCAGACAGATTTTTAACATTACATAAGTGGTATTTAAAAGAAGAAAGGCAATTTAAAGCAGGAAAGGGATGGTTATCCTTTATTCCTTGGTTATTCTCTCTTATATAATTAGTTTCAGATTTCGAGATTCCTCTCGGCTCTGAACTCGAGGTCGAAAAGAGGATTTCGGATTTATCTTGGGTCACCCGTTTATTTTCATTGAGTACTTTCTTTAGTCACTGAGTATTGACAAGACTTCTTTACTCGCGTAGACTTTCTCGGCTTTAATTTTTCTAGTTAATTTTATGGAAGTACTATTATTACACGATATTCCGGGTGTTGGTAAAAAAGATGATCTCCTAGTTGTAGGAGATGGATATGCCCTAAATAACTTACTACCAAACCGAGCTGCAATTGTTGCAACCCCAACTGTAAGACGCAGATACGCAGAACAAATTCGCCATAGGGCAGAGCAAAATGCTACAGAAATGGCTGTTGCAAGAAATGCTGCTTCTCAAGTTTCTGGTAAAACTATTTCTTTTGCCAAAAAAGTTACAAAAACTGGAAAGCTTTACGCAGCAATTACAGAGAAAGCTATAGTCGAAGAGCTTGCTAAGGAGCATTCTATAGAAATAAAAGAAAGTTCTGTTACTATTGCAGATCCTATAAAAGCTATTGGTTCCTTTGAAGTAGACGTAGATATGGCAGGAAGTAATCAAAAGCTTGTTGTAGAAGTAACTGAAGAGAAATAAGTATCAACTCATTAATAAATATAACGATGGTGAAAGCTGTCGTTTTTTTTGTTTATTTTAATATTTATATATTGATAATTTATCGCTATCATTAATGAGGAGAGTCAGTAGCTCCATCCTTCGCCAAGACTATGGCTGGCGAGAAGTGTTTGTTCTTTTATTCTCATTAACTTGTACATCATCATTCGGGCCAGTAGCTCAGCCTGGTTAGAGCACCGGACTTATAAACCGGCGGTCGGTGGTTCAAATCCACCTTGGCCCACCAATTTACACAAATTTAAACCCATAGCGTTCCCCGCCAGCCCCGATCCGGAAGGCAATTACAGGGAAAATCCGCGCTCTCGCTCGAGAAGTGGTCACCGTTGCGGTAGAGGCAAGGGACTATACCGTACTGCCATACTTCAGGAGCCAGAAAGTCGTAGCAGCTTTGGTTAGTATCTTGGGGGAATGCAACAAGGTATGTATCAGCAATGCGTTTCTCCATGAGATGGATACCAATTGCTTTTGCCTGATCAACAGCATTGCCATTGCAATTTAAACATCCAACCTGTATTTGTGCTTTTCTATCGTAGACACAATTTGCACGTTTTGGCAGTGTCTTAACAAATGTCTCTGCAATACAGAATCTTTCACCTTCTTCACAGACAACAGCAGGACAAGAACCAGCCTGTACCATTCTGTAGAGGGATGTGAGTACAGCTTTGTTTTCTTCTGCTCGCAATTTTGCTTCTAATGCTGCAAAATCTATATTTTCTTGCACGATGTATCCTGCTTCCAGTACGTCATCTGCATCCTTATCGAATTCTGCCTTGAGTGCACTAATCGCTTCATCAGTCATCTCTGGTGTGAGCTCAAGAGGCTCTGGAACAATAGCTGTGTCGTCCAGCAATTCCTTTATCACCGAATGTTTTTCTTTTTGAATTTTTACAAGCCATATATGAGTATTTTCTAGTGTTCCCATCGTTTCGAGCTCTAGTCTACTGAGATTATCTAATTCTTTTTTGAGTTGCTCCATATATTCAACAGGAGGAGGAACTTTGGTAGTGGTTTCCATAAAATATAGGTAATGATAAGATTAATATATATACGTTTGTGATTATGTCAAATGAAATTCCCACAATGTATGTAAC
>DAOWDW010000025.1 GCA_030638845.1 Candidatus Peregrinibacteria bacterium
CCATAATGAAGAAATTGGCGGAACTGGAAAATGTTTCTGAATATCGCATTATTACAAATGGCTCAGGCCTGCAAGACGTAAATTATGTTCATTTTCACTTTCGCGCTCAAAAGTAGCTGCCCTATATTCGAAGAAAGTGAAAGTTTAATGTGCTCCTGCGTTAGAAGCTCCACTACCATTTGCGATTGTTTAAGAATTACACCAAAAACCGAACACTCTCCCCTAAAAAAACCAATATTTTTTAAACTACATAAATTTCCACAAATATAAAAACCCCACAGTTCATTACGTAACTTCAACGCAATGAACTGTGAGATAGCTCTCAACGAGTCTGGGAAATTATCTACCACAAAAACGGATAATCCGATTAGTTGGCTGATAGTCTTTACTCTTTTCTGGCAAAAAGCGGTACTGAAGCAAATACGCATCTTCTGGTGTATCCTCATAAGGTTTTCGCAATACCGAAATTGCCCGAAAGCCACTTTCACGGAAAAAAAGTTGTGCTGGAAGATTTGTTTCACGAATCTCAACCAAAATACGCGTGCGCCGCTGTGTCGACAACTTGTGGGTCAACTTGCGCACCATTTGCGAACCAATACCCTTTCGGCGCATCTTTGGAGAAGATGCAAAATTGAGCACTTGAATTTGAGCTCTACACAGCTCATAAACCATGAACCCAACAACTTGGTCATCGTGCTCGGCTACCATGCCAATACAGTTTCGCTGGCGAAGACAATCAATAAAATCGTCTTCCAACCAAGAAAACTCGGAGCTTGCTGCTTCTATGGCCAAAACTTCGGGCATATCATGGCAGATCATCCACCGAATATGCACTTTTACAGCCTGTCTTTGATCTTTACACACAGCTATCTCCTTACCTTTTTCCTTTTTAGATTCCAAACAGACTAATGTACAATTTTTAGTTTCCCCATAATGTTTTCCCCAGACCAGTGTTGTAAGAGACCTTTATCTATCGTATAATTATTTTTTACTTTGTAAAGCATTTATTACATTATTACACCTTATATAAATCCTAATAATATTCTATTTTTGCATATTCTATATATTTTGAAGTAACATACATATATGAAAGTTACATTCCTACTTGGCTCTAAGAGTGACGAAGAATTTGCAGAAAAAATTGGCAAAGTTTTAAAAGAGTTTGATATACCTTGGAGCATAACAATTGCATCTGCACATAAAGTACCTAAAAAGGTATGCGAAGTTATAGATGAGCTAAATGCGGATACAGAGCCACAAGTTGTTATAACAGTTGTAGGAATGAGTAATGGTCTTGCAGGAGTTGCCGCAGGAACATGTATTCACCCCGTTATTACATGCCCTCCTCATGCCAATCTAGAAGAATACATGGTAGATCTTAACTCTAGCCTCCGCATGCCGTCTGAAGTACCTGTTATGACCGTTTTAAATTATAAGAACGCTGCAATTGCTGCCGCTAAAATATTGGCAGAAGGAGATGAAGGACTAATGGAGAAAGTTAAAGAAAGGATGGAGAAAGTTAAAGCAAAATATTAAGATTGCTTTAAGGTATAGAAAAAACTATAATATGTATATATATTCCTATATAGCTATGTCTTCTACACAAGTAAACATCAAACTGGATACTAAACTTAAACATCAGGCAGAAAAAATTGCAGATCAGCTTGGATTAAGTCTAAGTGTTGTACTTAGAGCATTACTTAGTGAATTTGTCCGACGAAAACAACTAAATGTGTCTATAAATGACACAAGCCACGATACTCCCAATGATTTTACTGGCACAAGGCTGACAAAAAATTTAATTGCTGATGGCTGGAATAAAAATATTGCAAAAGAATTTGGAGAAGATTACGACCAAATGTTACAAGATGAAATAAACGAAAAATTAATTGAATGCCAATGATTCAAAAAATTTTAATTACACTAAAGGCTCAAGAATCTTTAAAAAATCATCACTTAGAAAAACAGTATTTTCAAGCAGTCAATAAACTTATATCTGGTCAAAATAGCGGTACAGATCTTAAGTCAAGAAAACCAAAAAATGCAGAAATATGGTCGTTTTGTATTACAAAAAAATATCGTGCTTTCTGCCGAAAAAAATGTTCTACTCTTACTGTTTTTAAAATATATAATCATCAATAAATAAACAAGTTGGCATAAAGCATGTAAAATAGAATCATGGAACTTACTCTCCCTATTCTCCAAGAAAAACTAAAAGCTTGGGATGGCTGCGCCCTTTCTAAAACTTCTAACCCCGTACTAGGTGAAGGGAATCCAAATGCAGACATTATGTTTATAGGTGAAGCACCTGGAGCAAAAGAAAATGAGCTAAAGAGGCCTTTCGTAGGTGCTGCAGGAAAATTGCTAGATGAGCTACTTGAATCAATTAATCTTAAAAGAAGCGATATATACATAAGTAACGTAGTTAAATATAGACCACCTGCAAACCGTGATCCTACTGATGAAGAAAAAGAGCAATGTATGCCATGGTTAAAAATGGAAATAGCTCTTATAAAACCAAAAGTTATTGTTCCACTTGGTCGTCATGCACTTGGACATTTTTTCCCAACACTTGGCATGACTGCTGCTCATGGCACGCCACAAAAAATAAAAATTGATAATGAGAATAGTATTACTATTTTTCCTATTTATCATCCAGCAGCTGCACTTCATAATGGAAACTTTAGAGGAACATTATTTGAAGATTTTGAAGCACTAAATAAATTTTTATCCGCAGCTAGCTAAACTGCTCTTTAAACTGATATACTTCCTCCGTGAATTCCCTTCTCTTCGGAATAAGTTTTTCGGCTCTGTTTTCTATAACATCACTTCTTATAGTTCTACTTAGAGTTAGCCCCCTTACAGCACCCCTACAAGCTGTTCCTTCGTTTTTCGTAAGTCTTTTTATGACTGTAAGTACAATTGGAACTCTTCTTTTCTATATAATGTGGAAATTCCTTCCTGTTCATGCTTGGGACATGGGAAAACTATTATCCATATCTATAAGACAGGGCATATTTCTTGGGGGAACTGTTATTGCACTTCTTCTATTTCATCTTCTTGGGCTTTTAACATGGTGGATAGGTCTTATGATAATAGGTGTTTTTCTTTTAGTTGAGCTAGCATTGGAACATTAAGCATGAATTGAGTACACTACAACTGTGAATAATACATCTTTAGATTCGGCAAAAATTCTTGAAGCAATTTTAAATGCAAATTCCAAAAATGAATTAGACGATATAGAACAAAGTCTTTTTGGAAGAAAAAGTGGATCTGTAACTCTTGCCATGAAAGATCTTCAAAAATTAGACGAAGATGCTAGAAAAGAAACAGCAAAGAAATTGAATGCAGATAAGCAAAAATTTTTAAGTGAATTAGAGAAAAAACATATAGAGATAAAAACTGCAAAAAAAGAACAAATGTCTGGGACTGAAAATATAGATATAAGTCTTAGCCTGCCAAGTGAAGAAACAGGGCATCTTCATCCTATTTCACAATTTATTACAAATGTAGAAGAAGTATTTGGTCGTATGGGTTTTGACGTTGCTGTAGGTCCAGAAATAGAAAATGAGGAACTAAATTTTGACCTTCTTAACTTTCCAAAAGAACACGCCGCAAGAGACTCTCAAGATGTATTCTTTATAAAAAGTAATGCCCCAGAAGATAACAAACTTCTTCTCCGCGCTCATACGTCTCCTGTTCAAATTCGTTACATGCGAGAGCACAAGCCTCCATTCAGAGCCATTTTCCCTGGAAAGGTATACAGAAAAGATGCAGATGCAACTCACTCTCCTATGTTTCATCAGTTTGAGGGACTTATGATTGGTGAAGATGTATCTCTTGCAAATATGAAAGCAGTAATGATAACTGCCATTAAAGAATTAATATCTAAAGATGCAGAATTTAGATTTCGCACAGCTCACTTTCCATTTGTAGAACCAGGGCTTGAAGTAGATATGCGTTGGCAAGGAGATGACGATAGTAGTCGCGAAGGAAAATGGATGGAAGTAGTTGGTTGTGGCATGGTTCATCCTAATGTTTTAGAAAATTGCAATATAGACTCAAAAAAATACCAAGGCTTCGCTTTTGGATTTGGAATAGAGCGCATGATAATGATAAGAGACCAAATTCCAGATTTGCGTGCTTTCTTTGTAAATGATTTAAGATTTTTAAGGCAGTTTTAGTTTTTGATATTTGCACAATTAATAATTTGTTTATACTTGGCTACTCTTAAATCTGTTTCACTAGACTTAACACCAACTTCAATTCCTTCTTGATTGTTTTTCATTTTTAAAACTAACCCAAGTGCATTTTCAATGCAGCCATCGGCAAAATCAAATAAGCAAGCTCTCCCCTCGTCAGAAAGAAAAACATCAAATTGCCTGCTTCTTCGAATTCATTCACAGTGCAAGTAGATTATACCTAGTTAATTATTACTTGGGTTTTCAACTGATTGGTAGCCTATTTTAATTGGAGGACCATCATTTTGATGGATCTCACCTTTTGTATTTACAATACGAACAAAGCATTTCTTTCCTTTCTTTTCAACTACTGTCACCACTTCTCCTTCAAATGGAGAATCAAATCCAAAATGTTGAATTACGTTTTCCTCATCATCAAAATCATGCTCAGAAAATAATGAATAAAATGCATATCTAATATTATTCTTAAGCTCAATTTCAAACCTATTCCGAAAAGCTTCTTCAGTTTCTCCAGAAAGTGCTGAAGATTTAATTCTTTCATATAAAAAATGTCCTTTAAAGTTTCCAGTTTCATCGAAATTTTCATCTGCACAACTTTCACACCTTAACCTATTACCTCCTGTTTCTTCCTGAGAAACAAAAGAAAAAAGAGCTCTTACATCTCTATTTAATGCACTTATCATCATATTAACACTTTCTCTATTTTTCCCCTTATTTAATAACCATTCACTTACATAAGTGTAAACTGGATCATTCTTTGATGAATCATGCGGATCTATTATTGGTGATCTTTCACTACTTTTCATAATATCCCTAGAATATATAAATATATTAGAATGTCAATAGTAACTTATGTCAATTCTTAGTAACTCTAAAAACACGGGTCTTTTTGGCTAGTAAACATCTAGTTAAAGCCAATTTTTAGGATCTTTGGCAAAGGTTTTTGCACGTTCTATATCTTCTTCAGAGAGTCTACCCTGCTCTGCAGCAACTTCTAATAAAGTTGTTAAATCTGAAAGTGAATGTAATTTCACCCTAGTTCTATCTGCAATTTCTAAAGATTCTGGAAATTGATACGTAAATATTGCAAGAACATCAGAAATATTTGCTTCTCCTTCTTCACGTAAAGCCTCTACCGAAGAAATAGCACTTCCAGCTGTAGAAAATAAATCTTCTAAAAGCACAACATCTTTTCCTTTTTGCAAATCCCCTTCTATACGTTTTTTTGCTCCATGTTCTTTTGCCTTACTTCTTACGTAGACAAATGGGAGACCCATTCTATCTGCGACTATTGCAGCCCAACCAATAGCACCTGTTGCTGTTCCTGCTATTACATCTGGCTCTACATGCAAACTACTTATGCGTTGAATAAATGCTTCAACTACAAATTTTCGTGCATCTGGATGACTGTATAACATTCTATTATCACAATAAATTGGAGATTTTAATCCACTAGCCCATGTAAATGGTGGATCTACAGAGAGTTTTACAGCTTCAATAGAAAGAAGTAATTCGGCTATTCTGCTTCCATGTGGCATAAGAGAAGTGGAAAGTGAAATAAGTGGAAAGTAATCAATTCATATGACAAATCCTTCATCTATAAGTATTCTGACATAGATGATAAACAGTGACCAACAAAATAAGCTAAATGAACTTTGCACTATCTTTTTAGAAGAGAATTCTAAGCTAAATCTTTCTGCCTTTAGAACGCAGGAAAACTGTTTTATAGGAAATATAATGGACTGCGTTGCGGTTGTGGATGCTCCTGAATTTAAGAAGATAATGGAAGGTGAATCTATAAAAATATTGGATATTGGAACAGGTGGTGGTTTTCCACTATTGCCTCTGGCAATTTTATATCCAAATTCTAAATTAATAGGCTTAGATTCTGTCCAAAAAAAAGTTGATGCAGTTAAAAGAATTACAGAAAAATTAAGCCTTTCAAATGTTGATGTAATTAGTGGAAGAACAGAAGAATTAGGGCGAGACGAAAATCATCGTGAAAAATATGACATAGTAACTGCTAGAGCTCTTGCTCCTCTAAATACTTTACTTGAATATGCATCTGCTTTTGTTGCGCCAAATGGATTAGTAATTGCATGGAAAAGTTTGAATATAGATAAAGAAATAAAAGATTCTTTAATGGCAAGAGCAGAACTTTCTTGCCAATTAGAAAAAAGTTTTGAATACAATTTAGGAGAAAAATGGGGCAAAAGACAACTTCTTATTTTTAGAAAAAGAGCCCCATTGAATAAAAAGTACCCCAGAGAAGTGGGCATTCCGAAAAAGAAACCTTTAATATAAA
>DAOWDW010000073.1 GCA_030638845.1 Candidatus Peregrinibacteria bacterium
AATGCAAGAACTACTGCGTACTGACCAAATCCACTTATTCCTAAATACCTTGCGTAAATTATGGAAGAAAGAAAGCCACATCCAACAGAAAAAAATCTTCCTGCCTGTAGAGTGGCAACATGTTTCACAAATGGGGTTCTTACGAATGCGTGAATAGATTTTTTCATTGACATTATATTAAGGCAATTATAATAATTTGTGTAGAAACGGAATACTTTTCTGTTATCATTGGTTTGCTATAAAGTACATTAGATTCATTCTAGGCATATTTATTGTTGGAGTTTTTTTACAGGGGGTTATTTTAATTGCATTGAGTGCCGTATTATTTGAGACACACCCCTTGAAGGATTTTTCTAATAGTTTTTTGCGAAATTTTGGATTTATGAGAACTGTTATTAGAAATATTCATAATAGAGTAGATGTTTTTCAAGTTATTCCGGCTAAGATTCCTGAAGGAGTTCCTTTTTATTCTATAAAAATTTTGGATGATGATATGCGAAATTTAAATACAGTTCTTCAGAATGAAGGAAATGTTTTATCCGATGATGGGCGAATATGGATTAGTGCAAATTTTGTGAATAATAATCATGTTTATGATGTAAAAATGCGAGTAAGAGGTGATCAGCCAAATCATTGGGAAAATAAAAAAAAGTCTTGGAGAATAAAGTTTAATAAAAATGATTTGTTTAGCGGGATGCGTGAAATGAATCTTATTTTACCTGAAGATAGAGCGTGGTTTGCTGAACTACTCAACAATAAGCGTGCCAAGGATATGAATTTATTACAACCTCCCATGAGGTATGTTGCAGTATCTATAAATAATAGTAGACCCATGTTGTATTTAGAAGTAGAGCATTGGACTGTTGAAATGTTTGAGAAACAGGGGCGTTCATCCAATATTGACATGTTTAAACAGAGTTTTTTAGATACTTTTAAGGATATTTCCATGTGGGATACATATATAGATTCCAATAGCCAGAATCTTCATTCTCTAGAAAGTGCTAATTTACTTTTAAGTATTATAAATGGTGATAATGCAAGGAATTCATCAGTACTTTCATCACTTATTGATCTATTATTTTTTGAAGAGGAACTTGCATTATGGTATGCACATAGTTTATTGGCAGGAGATGGACATGTAGTAGGGGATAATGTTCGTTTATTCTATGATTATACACTTGGGAAATTTGTTCCTGTGCCATGGGATGTGTATTTATTCGAGCCAAAATCAATCACAGAGTTACCAATTAATCCACTCTGGAAAACTTTGTTTGCTTCTGCGGAAAAAAGACTAATGACTCATAAAATTCTTTGGGCTTATCTTTCCGATCAAAAGCGTATAGATGAGGATTTGCAATATGCAAATGAGCAAAGGGAAATAATTGAATCAATTATCTATAAAGATACACAGAAATATCAGACCAATAGAGAAATCCGAAAGGATCTAAATCGGAGAATGGAACAAATCCTAGCCAATATGTCTTCGCTTAAGGAAGAAATTTCAACGTCAAAAGCAAAAGTAAGTTGGGATACCGTACTTGAATCTAAAGATGAGAATAGGCGAGTAGTATCAATTGATGTTATAGCAGAAGGACCTGAAATATCTTCTATTTCGAAAGATGATTCCTTTGGAGATTCTTCATTTTATATGGATACTGGGAACTCTCAGTATGATGAGACTGACATTTTAATTAGTGAAGATGTTCTTTTGGATCCAATTCGTAATGAAGGGAATATGTACAGATTTTTTATTGTTGGTCCTTATGTCACTGCTAGTGGATCTAATTCTCTTGGTATTAAAATTATAAATTCTGTAACAGGCAAGCCTGCTACTCTTGAGCTTCTTTCTCCCTAGCAATGGTTCTTTTTTGCGTTTATTATAGGTTCACTTTTCATGCGTAGACTTTCGCTTATTTTTGGCATCCTTGGGTTTATTATTGCACTTCAATTAATAGGGGCATTTGTTCTCGCAATTCTTATTTATCAAATTACTCCAAACAGAGTACTTGCAGAACAGACATTTATAGGTCGTATGCCCGGTGCGCTTTCTATGGTTAGAGTGGCAGATAGAGCAATGAATATTTTTTATAGAGGCTCCAAGCCAAATGAGCCGTTGCAAAAATATTCACTTGATATAGATAAAGATCAATACAGAGAACTATTAAGTGCTCTTCCAACAAATTTGCCTTCACCTTGGTATGGAAATTTGTATCTTATGGATGAAAATAAGGTATGGGCAGATGCGGTATTTACAGATGAAGAGGGTGAAACTTACGATGTAGAAGTTCGTGTTAGAGGAGATATTTTTAATCATTGGGCGTACAACAAAAAATCCTGGAGAGTTAAATTCTCAAATGATAAACTTTTTCATGGGATGAGCTCACTTAATCTTATACTTCCCGAAGATCGTGGTTGGTTTGCAGAAAATCTTAACGTCGATCGTGCACGAAAGTTTAATCTCCTGCATCCTCCAATACGTTTTGTTACTGTTTCGGTAAATGGTAGTGGACCATTGCTATATACAGAGATTGAGCATTGGAATAAGAATATGTTGGAAAAGCAAAAATATTCTGGTGATGTAAATCTTTATAGCTCAGGAGGAGGCAATTCTTATTTTCAGCAATGGAATCCTGTTTTTGATTTTGTTGAGTACTGGGAGAAGAATGTTGAGAATCCCGCTTCTCCAGATAACTATGAAGAAGTAGAACAACTAATTGTACTTTCCAAAGAAGGAGCACACGAAGATTCTCAATATTTGGAGCGTTTAAAATCTATTGTTGATGTAGATCATCTTGTTTCATGGTACGCAATAAGTTTACTTGCGGGGTCTCGACATGTTACAGATTTTAATGTTCGTATGTTTTTTGATACTAGTACAGGTAAATTTCAACCAATACCATGGGATATTCATTTATATGCTCCTCGTACTCTTCTTACTCTACCAGGAAATAAATTTTTAAATGAGGTGTTTCGTGTACCTACACTACGTCTTGCTGCATACAATAGGGTTTGGGAGTATATTCAAGATGATGCACAAATAGAAAGTGACCTTCAAAAAGTTGATTCCTATATAAATCAAATTGAACGGTATGCCTACAGGGATTCTTTAAAGATAAATAGTAATAGACAAGTAAAAAAACAAATTGAAAATTTAAAGAGTTTAGTTAGTGAAAATTTTAATTTCTTAAAAAATGAACTTAAAGTTAGTGAGGTATTAGTTGCTCAGCGTATTCCAGATTCTAGTCAAATTAGTAGAGGTATTCTTCTAAAGCTGGAATTAACTTCGCGTGGTGTGGCAGCAGCTTCATTGGATGAAATCCACATACCAGATGTACTTGTTCCTCTTGTACAAGACAATCGTTTGCAATTATGGAGAGATACTGGTGATGGAGTGTGGGATGAAAATGATATATCTGTTTCACTTTCCTTGCGGGATAAGCCAGATAAAAATGATGGCAGAGTAGTTGTGGTAAAAAGTGGCAAAAATTCACTTATTTGGCCAGGAGATGCAGAGCTCGATGAAAATGGCAGAGCAGTTTCTGCACCATATACAAAGCATATATTCTTTCTTGTTTCAAGAGATGATACTCGCCTTAAGGATAGTGATTATCCCCTTAATTTGGATATAAAAAATGCAGTGACAGGGAAGAAGGCAGATGTTATTGGAGAAGTGCTTTTAGATGAGCGTACTTTTGAAAATTTATGGCAGTCTTATGCTTCACGAGAAGATTTTCTGAATCGGTATCCGTTTTTTCGCCCAGAAGGTGAAAACGGAGTCTATTTAAGTGGAAACTATACAATTCAAGGTACAGTTGTTGTCCCAACAAATATTATATTTAGAATAGAACCCGGCACTGTTATTCGTATGGGTAAAGATGCCTCTATTCTTTCATACTCATCTGTAAATATGATTGGTTCACAAGGAAGACCAATAGTAATAGAGCCAGAAAATGAGAATGAACCATGGGGTGTATTTGCTGTATTAAATGCTAAAGAGCCAAGCAAGGTTAAGTGGATAAATGCTTCTGGTGGGGGAGAGGCCACAATAAATGGAACTAAATTTTCTGGAATGATTGCTTTTCATAATAGCCCTGTAACTATACTTGATAGCGTAATTCAAAAAGCAACAGGTGATGATGGATTGAATTTGAAATATGTTTATGTAGACATTAATCGTGTACGATTTGAAGAAAATGCTTTTGATGGATTGGATATAGATATGGCACTTTCAGGAGTTATAGAAAATAGTTTATTTATAAATAATGGAAATGATGGAATAGATATTTCAGGTTCTCCACTTGTAATTAGAAATACAGAAATTGAAGGTAGCAGTGACAAATGTATAAGTGTTGGGGAACAAAGTACCCCTCTAATTTATGATACAACTGTACGGAATTGTCATTATGGACTTGCAGTAAAAGATGATTCTCATGCAAAGGTAGAGAGAATGCTATTTGAAAAAAATGATATAGCCATTGGTGCGTATATAAAGAAAAATATCTTTCAGGCGCCTTCTGTAACTGTTACCGAGAGTGTATTTACAAGAAATGAAGAGAATATATTGGCTTTAAGCGGAGCAGTAATTACTATTGATTCTGCTAAGTAGAGTTATTGCATAAATATGATTTTCGCTCCAAAAAAACAAAGGGCTCCATTACATTTTCGTAGAATAGAACTTAAATATATTCTTCCTGATTCTATTGTACCAATTTTTGTTAGAAAAATTCTTCCGTATACGCAGCCAGATCCATTTTTGGTAGAAGAAAGAAAGGGGAGAAGGTCTTATCCTGTTTCTTCTCTCTATTTTGACTCTATAGATTTGCATAGTATTTATGAAAAAGAGGCAGGGCTTCTTTCTCGTAGAAAAGTTAGACTAAGAACGTATGCTGAGGATTTTTCGGATTATGAATGTTCTTTTTTAGAAATTAAAAGAAGACATGATTTTATTGTGTCAAAAGATCGTCTTTCTATTTCTGTAAATTTTATAAAGGAAGATATTTGGATGCCACATTTATTATCTACGTTATTAAAGCGCATAGAAGCAGATGAAGATGTAACTCACGAAGCACACGTACTTCATAATTGGTACAATTTGCAGCCAACAACTTTGGTGAGATACCACAGAACTCCTTTTGTTGGAATGCAAGACAGGCGTTTTCGCATTACAATAGATAGTGATTTAAATGCAGTATGGAAGCCTATGTCTTTAAAGGATTCTCTTCTTTTTACGTCATGCAATCCTGGATTTAGCGTTCTTGAAATTAAGTCTAATCATGCACTTCCAGCATGGTTTCATGATATTTTACAGGATTTCCAGCTTTCTCGCATCGCACACTCAAAGTATGCAATATGCACAAGAATATTGAGGGATAATTTGTGCTGTGAAGGCAACATGCCTTATACTTAAGTATATATGGGTCCAGTAGTACCAGATATCGGCTCTGTTTTCTATGCAACTTCAATAGATCCTTTTGTCGCTGGATTTATTCTGTTTGGAAGCTTTATCCTTGGAGTTATAATTGCATGGGTTTATAAGCTTACACATAGAGGATTAAGTTATTCACAGTCGTTTCAGTTTGCCTTAGTACTTCTTACTATTTTAGGAAGTGTAGTAATGATGATTTCTATGCAAAGTCTTACCGCTGCTATTGGAATTCTTGGTGCTTTTTCTCTAATTCGTTTTCGTACAGCAATAAAAGATCCTAAAGATACAGCTTATGTTTTACTTGTTCTTTCTGTGGGTTTGTCTATGGGTGCCAATATGTACACATTGGCTATTATGGCAACTGGAGTTGTTTCAATTGTAATATTACTTTTAACTTGGATGAACTTTGGTATGACTTCCAAGCATGAGTCTGTTCTTAGAATACTATGCAAGTTAAAGGGAGAGAGTTCTACTCAAACTGTTTCAAATATAGAAGCAACGCTAGGAAAATTAACTAGTTCATATCGTATGCTTAGTGCTCATGCACGCGCAGAAAGAATGGAATTAAGTTACGGTGTGTGTCCCAAGGCAAAACAAACAAATGCCTCACTTTTGGATGCATTACGTAAAGAAGAAGGAATAGAAAATGCAGAAGTATTTGACGCAAAACATCAAATAGAGTTTTAAAGTGCAGAATGAAAGATGTAAGACCCAAGGCGCAAGTTTCTTATAACTATGAATATTTTATTAAAGTGTTTTATAACTTCTTCCAGATTTTATAATCTTTTCTCCATCAAGAACAGATTTAAGGTCATAAATCATTCCATCTTCTTTAGTTAAATCTATTAAATTATCTTTTAAATATTCATTGTGTGGCACTAGTAATACAACTGCGTCATATTTCTTTTCTTCATCTTTAGATTTAAGTCCCATTCCATCAATTTCTTCTGCAGAAACATACGGATCATCTACACAAACCTCATAGCCTTCTTTTATAAGTGTATTTATTACGTCTTTAGATTTTGCATTTCTTGTATCTGGAACATTTTCTTTAAATGTTAGTCCTAAAACTAAGATAGATTTATCTGTTGATCCTAATTCTTTAATTATCTGCCCTGCAACAAATTCTCCCATTCCGTCATTAATTTTCCTTCCTGCAGTTATTACTTGTGTTTCCATATTTAGCTGGGCTGCCTTTTCTACTAAATAATATGGATCAACTCCAATACAATGCCCGCCAACAAGACCAGGAGAAAAGTTTAGGAAATTCCACTTTGTGCCCGCAGCTTTAAGTACATCTTTTGTAGAAATATCCATTTTATTACAGAGCATGGCCACTTCGTTTACAAATGCTATATTTAAATCTCGTTGCGCGTTTTCTATTGCCTTAGACATTTCTGCAACGCGAATACTTGGTGCTTTATGCACTCCTGCTTCAACAAATGATTCATAAAAATTGCATAGAGTATCTAATGTTTTTTCGTCTTGTCCTGCTACCACTTTAGTTATGGTCTTCACGGTATGTGCTGTATCTCCAGGATTTATTCTTTCTGGAGAATAACCAAGTGTGAAGTCTTTTCCGCATGTCATTCCAGATTCTTCTTCTAATATTTTTCCACAAATGTCTTCTGTAACCCCTGGGTATACAGTGGATTCATATACAATTATTGCTCCAGATTTAATATGTTTTCCAACAGTGCGAGTGGCATTTTCTAAAAGTGATAGATCAGGTTTATTCTTATTATCTATTGGAGTGGGGATAGCCAGAATAACTATATCTGCTTCAGATATAACCGAAGGATTGTAAGAGTATATTCTTTCTCCACCCTCAAAATCTTCTGTAGAACTTTCTCCTGTTGTATCAATTTTATTATTTAAATCATCAATTCTTTCTTTGTTTATATCAAAACCGATCATGGTATAGCCTGATGCTGAAACAGCATGCGCGAGCGGTAAACCAACATATCCAAGACCGACAATACAGACAGTATGTTTCATATTTTGAGTTTAGCAGTGAATTAGCCCCTAAGGGAACCCTTTAGGTTAGAGTAGTGAAGCAATTAGTGTCTATATTCAATATAAATTGATTAAAGAATATTCATTTCTTATTTTGTCACTTGCGCAAGTAACAAAATGAAAAATATAACAATTTAAATATTTTTTTATTTCTTACTTCATTATCAAATGAAAAAAAGTTTATGCTACACTGCGCACATTATTATTTCGTTTTTGAATAATTTAACTTTCCTATGAAACATTTTATTTTCGGTCGTGCAAAAAATATTCATATTCAGTTTTTGAGATATTTTTTCGTTGGTGGTAGTGCTTCTGTAGTAGATCTATTGGTTTATTCTATATTGATAACTGTTGTTTCTACTCATTATGCTCTTGCAGCATTTTTAGGTTATATGTTTGGTCTTTCGTGGAATTATGTAATAAGCATTGCATGGGTTTTTGAAAGTAGACATAACAGACTTAAAGAAATGTTAATGGTATTTAGTATTGCAATTGGAGGACTTCTTTGGACATGGCTAATTCTTTTTTTATTGATTGAATTTGTTGGAATAGATGCGATTATTGCAAAAATTATTTCTCAGATAATAGTTTTATTTTGGAATTTCAGCATGAGAAAATTTTATGTATTTCACTAGCTGAAGAATGAAAGAAATGAAGAAAATAAAACAAATAAAGTAAATAAAAGCTTTAAGCTATGAGCTTAGAGCTGTTTTCGCTAAACTATTCCCAATGTCAGATAAGAAAATTGCCATCATAGCTGGAGCCCTTCGACTACACTCAGGGTTCCTCTCATTTATCCCAAATTGTGTATGAGTAAGAAAATTGCCATCATAGCTGGAGCAGGGCCAGCAGGATTGACTGCTGCATACGAACTTATAAAGCGAACAGATATAACTCCAATTGTTTTAGAAGCTACAGATGCAATTGGAGGAATTGCTCAAACTTACAACTATAAAGGAAATAGAATAGATATAGGTGGGCATAGATTTTTTAGTAAAAGTGAAAGAGTAATGAATTGGTGGTTTAATATTTTGCCTCCACAAGGAAAGCCTTCTGCAGATACAGAGGAGAAAAAGCATGATATAGATTATGTTGCCGAATCGGTTGTTGAATATTTGTGCCCTGAGTGCATACCAGAATGCAGAATGCAGAATGCAGAATGTAAAATAGAAGGGAATAAAGAAAAAATAAAAGAATCAGATCCTGAGAAAGAAGATGATGTAATGTTACAAAGACCTCGAATATCACGTATTTTTTATAACCGTAACTTTTTCCCATATCCAATTGGCATAACGTTAAAAGTCGCAGGAAGACTAGGATGGATAAATACATTTTTAATAGGAATGAGTTATATAAAGGCGCAAATCTTTCCCGAAAAAGATGAAACATATTTAGATGGATTTTTTAAAAACCGTTTTGGGAGAAGGCTTTATGCAACTTTTTTTAGAGATTACACAGAGAAAGTTTGGGGTGTGCCATGTTGTAAAATTAAAGCAGATTGGGGAGCACAGCGAATAAAGGGACTATCGTTAAAAAGAGCAGTTGTTCACGCTGTGAAAGATTTATTTAGTAGTGATTTTTCTAAAGCGCAAAAGAATCGTGAAACCAGTTTAATAACTAGATTTTACTATCCAAAATATGGTCCAGGGCAAATGTGGGAGAAGGTAAGGGATCAAATAAATTGTTGTGGTGGAGAGGTGAAAATGGGCAAAAGAGTGGTGGGAGTTAAATATGGCAATGAAGCAATGGATAATAAGTTGCAGATTGCAGGTTACAAGTTGAAAGTTACCTCTGTTACAGTCGAAGACGTATCTACTGGAAATTGTGAAGAAATGAAATGTGATTACTTTTTCTCTACAATGCCTGTACGGCATTTAATAAATCAAATGCATCCTCAGCCACCTGATCGGGTGCAAGAAGTTGCAGAGGGTCTTATATACAGAGATTTTCTTACAGTAGGGCTTCTTCTTAAAAAACTTCATGTAAAAGTTAAAGGAGAAAAGCCGGCAGATAGTGTTCCAGATAATTGGATATATATTCAAGAGGGGGATGTAAGAGTAGGACGTGTACAGGTATTTAATAATTGGAGTCCATATATGGTTGTTAATAATAAAGAAACAACTTGGATAGGACTGGAATATTTTGTAGATGAAGGTGATGATTTATGGATAAAAAAAGATGAAGACATGATTAAGTTTGGTATAGAAGAAATGGAGAAAATCAATTTTTTGAAGAAAGAAGATGTATTAGATAGTTGCGTTTTACGTATGCCAAAGGCGTATCCTGCTTATTTTGGAAGTTATGATAACCTTCACGTAGTTAAAGATTTTGCAACACAGTTTGAGAATATGTTTTTAATTGGTCGTAATGGAATGCATCGTTATAACAATCAAGATCACAGTATGCTTACAGCCATGAAAGCGGTTGATAATATTTGTGAGGGGAGAGTGGATAGTTCTAACATTTGGGAAGTGAATGCAGAGGAGGAGTATCATGAAGAGAAAAGTTGATGTTCTTTATGTTCTTTTTTATAACTAAAAAAGAACCAAAAAAGTTTTGCCAAAAATGAACTCGGCGGTCACGCAAAAAGGAAGTCCTTACGGTGTGCGTGTCGCCTCAAACAAGCATTTTGGCGAGAACTCAGAAGAATTAAGTATTGGCTTTGTACCATTCGATAGATTTTTTGATGCCTTCATCAAATGGTATTTGCGGTTCGTAACCTAGTTTTTCTTTTGCATGTGAAATATCTGCAATGTATTTAACTACTTCCCCTGTTCTTGGCACACCCATATCTATTTTCGAATTACTTTCTGTTAGTTCTATTACTCTATCTGCTAAATGTTTCAGGTTTACCCCTTCGCCGTAGGCAATGTTATATGTTTCATTCTTTGATGTATCCCATTTATTTACTGCAAGCATTATTCCTTGTACACAGTCATCTATGTATGTGAAGTCTAGGCATTTGTCTTTTCCAAATACTTTTAGCGCTTTGCCAGCATTTGCCAGCCTAAAGTATTGTGGAACTACACGTACAGAGTCGTCGTACATTCCATAAACATTACTAAATCTAAATATTACACTGTCTATGCTGTAGCAACGCTTATAAGACTCAACTAGTGCTTCTCCTGCTATTTTGCTTGCTGTGTATGGGCTTTCACAGTGAGCGAAATTTGCTTTGTCTTCACTGTATTTTTCTTCGGCTATGTGAATGTTTCCGTATGTTTCTCTGGAAGATGCAAATATGAATTTATTAACATTGTTTTTTCTAGCAAATTCTAACATGTTAAATGTCGTTATCATGTTATCAAATGCTCTGTCTGGATGTTCTACTAATTCATAAACGCGAGCATTTGCTGCGAGATGAATAATCATATCAACTGTGGGTTGTGAGTTGCTTGCCCTGAGTGGGATCGAAGGGTGAGTTGTGAGAGATGAGGCATTTCTTAGATCAATATCTATTCGAATTTTCTCAACTTCTTTATTCCATTTACATGGTTCCCAATCTATACCAATAACCTCATGACCATTCTCAATCAATTTTTCACATAGTCTTGTGCCAATGGTGCCAGAACTGCCAGTTACGAGGATTTTCATGAGATTTAATGTGAATATTGCATGTAGGATAGCAGAAATGGAAAATGGAAAATGGAAGATAAAGATGATTTTTTTTGTTTCGTTTTTCCTGTTTCATCATTCATACTTGTATTAAATGCTTTCGCTTATACTTCCAACATTTAACGAGGCAGAAAATATTCCAGTTCTTTTACCAAAGATAAGGGAAGTATTAAAAGATCTGTCATATGAAATTATTGTTGTAGACGACAATTCCCCAGATGAAACTTG
>DAOWDW010000108.1 GCA_030638845.1 Candidatus Peregrinibacteria bacterium
ACTTAGATAACCTAGATGGTTTTTATGCAAAAGAAGTAGCAGAAGACTTCACAGAAAATAGAAACAAAGCTCAGGCAATACTTCAGGAAGAAAGTAAGCTAGAAGAAATTGTTAGGCTTGTTGGTACAGATGCGCTTTCTCCAAAAGAGCAACTAACTATGGAAATAGCACGAATGCTTCGTGAAGATTTTCTCTTCCAAAATTCATTTGATAAAGTTGACGGTTACACATCATTAAATAAACAATACAGAATGATACGTGCAATTATAACTTTTATGGACAGTGCACAGGAAGTTATAGAACAAGAAGATTTTGAATTCTCTAAAGTACAAAATCTTCCCGTAAAAGAAGATATAACGAATATGAGTTTCTTGCCTGAAGAAGAAGTAGATGAGAAATTTACAGAAATTGAAAGTAATATTCGTTCTCAAATGAGTAGCCTAAAAGAAACAGGAGCCGAGACTTCAAAAGTAACCGAAGAAACTACTCAAGAAGTAGCAATATAATTTTCCATTTTACATTTTACATTTTCTACCCATGTCTACAGCCTACAAAACCGTTACCGATATCGCAGGTCCAATAATGATAGTTAAAGGAATAGAAGGAGTCGCCTACGACGAACTATGCGAAATAGAACTTATTTCTGGCGAAAAACGCTTAGGAAAAGTACTAGAAGCACGAGAAGACCTTGCAATTGTTCAGCTCTTCGAAGACGCACAGGGGTCTACAACAGAAGGAACTAAAGTCCGCTTCTTAGGACGTACCTTCGAACTTGGAGTTTCCCCAGACATGCTAGGACGAGTGTTTTCTGGATCTGGTTCTCCAATAGATAATGGACCAGCTATTGTTCCTGAAAAAAAACTAGATATAAATGGAGAACCAATTAATCCATTTGCAAGAGAATTTCCAGATGACTTTATTCAAACAGGAATTTCTACAATAGACACGCTTAACACTTTGGTACGAGGGCAAAAGCTTCCTATCTTCTCTGGAGCTGGCTTACCTCACTCTCAACTCGCAGCACAAATTGCTCGTCAAGCACGTGTGTTAACAGATGATGAAGTAAAAAATGGGCAAGCTACAGAAGGAGAAGAAACAGAAACAGATGAAAAGTTTGCAGTCGTATTTGCGGCTATGGGTGTAACTTTTGAAGAAGCAGAATACTTTAAAACAGAATTTGAAAAAACTGGAGCTTTGTCTCGCGCAGTACTGTTTTTAAACACTGCAGATAACCCTGTAGTAGAACGTATTGCTACACCTCGTTTAGCGCTTACTACAGCGGAATACCTAGCTTTTGAAAAAGGCTATCATGTTACAGTTATTCTTACAGATATGACAAATTATTGTGAGGCACTACGTGAAGTTTCTGCTGCCAGAAAAGAGGTGCCAGGAAGAAGAGGATATCCAGGATATCTATACACAGACCTTGCAACTATTTACGAGCGAGCAGGACGAATAAAAGGAAAAGAAGGATCTATAACTCAAATTCCTATTCTAACTATGCCAGAAGATGACGTTACTCATCCTATTCCAGACCTAACCGGTTACATAACCGAAGGACAGATTCGTTTAGATAGAAGCCTACACCAAAAAGGAATATTCCCACCGGTTATTCCTATGGGATCTTTATCCCGCCTTAAAGGTAAAGCACAAGGAGAAGGAGTTACAAGAGAAGACCACAGCGGAATGGATGCACAGTTAACAGCCGCATACGCACGCGGAGTAGAAGTAAGAGAGCTTGCAGTTATTCTTGGTGAATCTTCACTAAGTGATACAGATAAAGCCTATCTAAAATTTGCAGATCGTTTTGAGAAAGAATTTATTGCACAAGGTGAAACTGCAAACAGATCTATATTTGAATCTCTTAATCTTGGTTGGAATTTACTTTCAGAACTTCCTAAGAGTGAGCTTAAGAGAGTAAAACCAGAGCACATAGAAAAATACCTAGGTAAAAATTAGATATAACTATGCCAAATATTTTCTCAATCATCGGCGAAGCATGGGATTTCTATAAAAAACAACCAGTTCTAAATTCCATAATTTTCTGGTTGTTTGCACTACCTATGGGAATAACACTTTCGCTTAGACAATTGGAAAGAGAATTCCCTACACTTTCTCAGTTCTCCTTCTTTGTAGAAGGAAAAAGCACAGAGCAAAGCTACGCAGTATTACTTATGCTAATTGCAGAACTCTTCTTAAGTATAATTATGCTTTGGGGTACAGCATGCGTATTACTAATTAGTAAAAAATTATTAAATAGTAAAGCAGGACGCACTCGTTCTTCTTTCCGCACAGTTAGAAAACAAGCGGGGAACTTTGTAGCGAATCTATTTTTTACAGGAATTTTAAGAATGTGTTTTACAGTTTTTTGGGCAGTACTTCTTATTATTCCAGGATTTATTTATGGCATACGAACATTCTTTTACCACGTTGCCATAGTGTGTGAAGACAAAAGTTACAGAGAAGCTTTAAATCAAAGTAAAACTGTAGTAACAGGACAAACATGGACTGTACTCGGTGCTCTTATTGGTATAGGGCTAACTATATATATTCCACTTATTACACTAACAACTCTTATAACAGAAGGCATATACATGTTTGATGTACGCTTACTCATTCCAATACATATAGTATCTGGTGCAATTTGGGGAATTGGAACAGCAATATTCACTATAGCAACAGTTATTCTTTACGTTAATTTAAAAAAAGAAGCTAACAACTCACCTACTCTCATATAATGGCTCTACTAAATATAAATCCAACACGAATGGCACTTATGGACCTAAAGCGTAGAACAAGCTCTGCTACGCGTGGCCATAAGCTTTTAAAAGATAAACAAGACGGACTAATGCAACAGTTCTTAGCCATTATAAAACAAGCAAAAGAACTTAGACTTACAGTAGAGCAGCAGCTTGGTGACGCATTTAAAAAGTTTTTACTAGCATCTTCATGGATGAGTGATGCAGAACTAGAAAACGCACTTAGTAGCCCACAGGCAGAAATAAGTTTGGATGTAAAAACAAAAAACGTAATGAGTGTGCGAATACCAGAATTTACTCTTCATAAAGAAGGTGAAATAAGAACATATGGTTACCACGGAACAAATGCACTACTTGATGAAGCAATTGATGCGTTTGATAGACTCTTTGAAGTATTAATCTCTCTAGCACAGATAGAAAAGCAGTCAGAAAGCCTAGCAACTGAGCTAGAAACAACAAGAAGACGTGTTAATGCCTTAGAGCACAAAATGATTCCAGACCTCTTAGAAACGGTTAAATACATCACTATGAAGCTAGACGAAACAGAACGCGCAGGAATAATTGCAACAATGATGATAAAAGCTAGCTTAGAAGAAGCGGAAAAAGAAGAGCTTTCAGCTAAATAAACCTAAATTCTAGTTCAAAGAATTTATTTTATTTTCGCATTTACTTTATTTCGTAGCTGTTTCAACAATTTTTTTAAATACCTCTGGTTCATGTATAGCAAGTTCGGATAATACCTTGCGATTCAAACCAATCTTTTTGTCTGTAATAGCTTTTATAAACCTAGAATAAGACACTCCGTGTTCGCGTACTGCAGCATTTAATCTTATAATCCAAAGAGCTCTAAATACACGCTTCTTTTTACGTCGATCTATATAAGCATGCTGTCCTGCCTTCATAACAGCTTCATTAGCTTTTTTGAAAGTTGAATGACGCATACCACGATACCCCTTCGCAAGTTTGCGAATTTTTTTATGTCTTCTGTGCCTAATTGTACCTGTTTTTACTCTCATAATATTCTAGAGATAAGGCAAAAGAGATGAAAATTGCTTCTTTTCGGTAGATTCCACAATAAGCTTACGATTAAGACGTTTTTGACGTGTACTTTTCTGCAAAAGAAGGTGATTTCTTCTACCACGTTGCATAGCAATCTTTCCACTACCAGTCTTTCTAACTCGCTTTTTTGCGCCGCTGTGTGACTTCATTTTTGGCATATTTTTAAAGAAATTACATACTTGGCTTAAGTATTAGGGAGAAAACTACTCTATGCAAGAAAAAATGGGTTTATTTCTTAGCCTTCAAAATTACAATAAATTGATTCCCCTGCTTCTTTATTTCTTGTTCTACATCTGCAGTTTCTTCCATTGCATCTACAACTGTCTGAAGTTTGTCTTTTGCATAATCTTTATTTGTAAGCTCTCTACCGCGTAATCTAACAACAAATTTAACAAGATGACGCTCGCCTAAAAATCCTTGAGCCCTTTCAATTAAACGATCTAAATCATGTTTTTCTGTCCTAAAACCAAAACGTAGCGTTTTAACTTCTGTCTGCTTAGTATGACTCCTCTGCTTCTTTTCTTTCTTTTTAAGTTGATACAAATACTGACCGATATCTCCAATTTTAACAACTGGAGGATTGGCTTTTGGAGATACTTCAATTAAATCTAGTTCCTCTTCTTGTGCCTTTTGAAGTGCAGATGCTATAGACAATTCTTCTGTTTCACCATCATCGTGCACTAAAAGCACTTCTGGTGCTCGTATTCTTTCATTTATTCGTGGTTTTTTCTGAGAAAAACTAGAACCAGATGGTTTCTTTCGTCGTTGTCGCAGTGTAGAAAAGGGGTAAGAATAGAAGAATACAAAGGGAATATTGGAGTTAGCTATCAGTATTGTCAAGAAGATAGCTAGGTGAGTAGGCAAGTAGGCATGTAAGCATGTAGAAAAACCTGATGTCTTCTATTCTACTAGTCTACTATCCTACTCGCCTACATGCCTAGTATATAGAAGCAATTCCACATCTACCTTATTCCATCCAGGAGATCCTCCAGTCCGCAAAGTTACTTCTCCTAAAGAAAGAAGTGGCAATGGCCACAGGCTATGTCTTGAAAACATTGCGCCAAATTCCCCACCAAAAATCATTTTAGCTTCTTTTAAAAGAGAAGATTTAACAATTCCATGAAAAGCCGAAAGAAAACTATCGGATGAGAAAGATCTTAATAAACGCTGTTCATGTGAATGTGAATCTTTTGCATATTGCATAAGATCCGTTGAAAAGAACTGCTCTAAAGCAACAATGCCCGCAGGATTTTCCTGCTCAGTTCTATATAAAAGAAGTGCACGCTCATCAGAGGAAAGTGCATCTCCAATTGTTAAAAGACCTGCTAAACGTACTAAGGGGAAAAATATATTCATCCCTTCGGTATGCGCGTTAAACTTTAAAGAAATAGGATACACTACAGAACTTTTATGATCTAAAGCATCTCCAATATCTATAGAAGAAAAATTCTGTAATACATCACTACCTTCAGAGTACTCACGAAAAATATCAAAAAATGCAATAAGACGATCAAAATCTGGCTCCGATGGATATATTAAAATATCCACTTGCTCTGCTTGAGAACCTATACGGCTAGCCGCATGTAACTGCGCCATTTCAACCTGCTGAGTAACATTTTCAAGTTTTGCCTCTAATACTGGGATTTCTGCAACAAGAGGAGGTGAAACTTGTGAAGCAACATTTATTAACCTTGCATGTAACCATAGAGAATTCACCGAAAAAACAGCAAGTGAAATAGCTACCATAAATAATATGACACTCTGTATTTGCCTTTTTTGAAAGAAATATTTTTTCATTTACAGAGAAATTTGAATATTAAAAGGAGAATAAAATTTACCACTGCTATCTTGCTTTCGTTCAAATTTAGGATTGTGGAAAGTTAAAACAAACGGCTCACTACGTAACTCTTCAATAAACTGAGCAAGAACTGTCATACTTCTTGGACCAACATTGAAAATATTTCCAATAATAACTAAAGACTTTTTACGAGGTGAATAAGTTATACCACTAACAGAAACTACTTTTTCTGCCCCTTGCATAGATGATATTTTTTCAGCAACCTGAGAAATTGCCGAAGTTAACGAAGAAAGTCTATATGCACTATGTTTTTCATCTAATATTTCTATGTATCTAGTTCCTTCCATTGGAAGAACAAGCTGTTTTCTTTCTGCCTTCTTTTCATCTACCTGCAAGGAAAGCCTATCGTGATAAGACTTAAGCTCTTCAACTGAATGGGTTTCACCATCTATTTCAACAAGTAATAACGCTGGAAGTAAAAATGATTTCGAAAGAAATAGCATTAATGAAAACACCATAAAAAATAACGCCAAAGGCAGAGACGTCCTTTGAAATATTGCCGAAGGAGATATAGATTTAACCATCAATTAAATATTCAAAGATTTCTAAGTATTATAGCGGATTTGGCATAATAAAGCCACTATAATGAGTTAGATCAGTCTATTCTCTCTGGGTCAGGAGAGGGCGGGAGAGAAAAGGAAGTAGTCTACATATTGTTTTATTGAAATATACATTATTAATATTTTGTTTTCGGATTTTTATTCAACATTCTTTGTTTTCATGGTAACCTCTTACCATAATTTCCTACCTTTTACGTGGACGAGCTACTGCAAAAACTTAAAGATTTACAATCGGCTCTAAACACGGGAAAGGACTCTCTTTGAAGCAAAGCAAATACCAAATCGGATAGAAAAACTGAATTTACAATTAAAAGAGCCAAATTTGTGGGATGACCAAAAATCAGCAAATGAGCTTTTTGCAAAGCTAAAAGCACTAAAAGAACAATGGGAACCTGTTAATAATCTATATAAATCAGTTAGTGAATTATTAGAACTTTCAAAAGAAGCAGAAGCAGATGACATGCCAGATTTAGAATCTGAATATAATAAATTAAATAATGAATGGGGAAAATTAGAAACTAAACTGTATTTAAATGGAGAATTTGATTTAAATAACTGCTACCTAACAATTTCTGCAGGAGCAGGAGGAACAGAAGCCCAAGACTGGGCAGAAATGCTTGCGCGAATGTATTTAAGATACTCAGAAAGACAAGGATGGGAAACATCCATTATAGATCAAACAACAGGACAGGAGGCAGGAGTTAAATCTGTTACAATTTATATAATTGGATCTATGGCATATGGAAATCTTCGTTGTGAAAAAGGAACACATAGACTAGTTAGACTTTCTCCATTTAATGCAAAAAATTTACGACAAACTAGCTTTGCTCTAGTAGAAGTTTTGCCAGAAATTACAGAAACAGGAGAAATAGAAATAGATACAAAAGATTTACGAATAGATACATTTAGAAGTAGCGGAGCAGGAGGACAACATGTAAATAAAACAGATAGTGCAGTACGCATTACGCACATTCCTACAAATTTGGTAACAAGTTGCCAAAGTGAAAGAAGCCAACAGCAAAATAAAATTCAGGCAATGAATATGCTTAGGGCAAAACTTCTTGAAAAAAAGAGAAAAGAAGAAAGTAAACAAAAAGAAGGTCTTAAAGGAGCAACCGCGAGTGCAGACTTTGGGCAACAAATAAGAAGCTATATTCTTCATCCTTATCAAATGGTTAAAGATTTACGAACAAATGTAGAAACAAGTAATACGCAAGCTGTGCTAGATGGAGATATACAAGAGTTTATAGATGCGGAATTAAAGAGAAATTAGTTTGTAGGGTTGATGCTCTTTAGTTTTCTCCCTACAAGCTACTTCCTACAAGCTTATTATCTATGTCTTGTTACCCATACTTAGGTATTGTTCATTCTCTTTTTATCAAAAAAGGCACCACCATGGTGCCCCTCTTGAATTAAATTGAAGAAAGACTATAGGTCTTCTGCACGTACTGTTTTGCGGCCATTTGCCTTTGCACGTACTACTGCTTTCTTAACTGCTTCTTCAAGCATTGCGCTTACAGAATCAGAAAGATCTCCTGAGGACATCATTCCGCTCTTCTTAATAAGCTCTTTTAGTTTGGAAGCTACTACGTAACTCATAATTAAAAGGGGGAAATAAGCTAAAGACAGACGAAATTCTAAGGTGTACAGGGGATATAGCGCAAGCTATTTTCTAAAAAAACTCCACAAAAACCTATTAAATGTGCAATTGACCAGCTTATTAAACCTTGTATTGTGATTATTTGTACATAAATTAGAACCGAAAGGAAAAATCCAATGCAATCTAAAATCCACATGATTATCGTATATTTGCCACACTACATCCTTCGGACTGCGCGACAGTGTATCTTGCGATTCACTGCGTCACTTCGTTCCTTGTTCATCTGTAATTCAACTGTGGCGGAGAGAGAGGGATTCGAACCCTCGAAGCCCTTACGGACTTACACGATTTCGAGTCGTGCGCTTTAGACCACTCAGCCATCCCTCCAAAGATATAATATAACAAAATACAAATAAGGTCTTCACATCTCAACTTATCGAGGCGACCACCATGCCCCGTACCCGAGCGAAGTGAGTGGTATGGGGTCAGCCATCCCTCCAAAGATATAATATAACAAAATACAAATAAGGTCTTCACATCTCAACTTATCGAGGCAACCACCATGCCCCGTACCCGAACGAAGTGAGTGGTATAGGATCAGCCATCCCTCCAATACAAATTCTAACATTAAATATACTTAAAGAATCAAACATTTTTCATTTTGTTACTTGCGCAAGTAACAAAATGAAAAATACTCACTCTAAAAAATGAGAGTCTTCAAAACTCACCCAAATCCAGCAATACCTAAAATTATTGCATTGCCACTCTCCACATAAGCCGAAACATCAGACGACATAACATACTATTATTCTCTGCCTCTACAATAGCAAAGGTTAAACACACCACTATAATAGTGCTATGAACTTCCCAGTCATCCTACCAAAGACACATAGCAAATTAGCTGAAGAACTTTCTATAAAACCAGAAGATATAGAAGAGA
>DAOWDW010000011.1 GCA_030638845.1 Candidatus Peregrinibacteria bacterium
CTACGTCTCTTGCTGGAGCTTTGCAGGGAGCGGGGATTGCTCCAAAAGCATTAAAGTCTAGTATAGGTGTAGCAAAAGCATATTGCACAAGAGTTGGCGCTGGAACATTTTCAACAGAATTAACAGATGAAGTAGGCGATAGACTAAGAGAGAAAGGAGGGGAATATGGCGCAACAACAGGTAGACCACGAAGATGTGGCTGGTTAGATATTTCTGACCTTAAATATGCAGTTGCCGTAAATGGATTTACAGGTTGGAATATTACAAAACTAGACGTACTAGATAATGAGGAGGAAATATTTGTAGGAGTAGGAATAAATAGTGATGGATCTATAAAATATGAAAAACTAGCAGGATGGCAAACCAGTACAGAGCACATTACAAGTTTCAATAACCTTCCAGAAAATGCAAAGAAATACATTCAATTCATAGAAAAAGAATCTGGTGTACCTGTTGTACTTATAGGAACAGGACAGGGGCGGGAAGATATGATTATCCGCTACGTGGAATAAAACAATGCGTTAATTAAGCAATAAAACAATATAGAAAACGATCCGCGAATCGTATAGGTATTGCTTCATTGTTTTATTGTTAAATTTCTAACCGTTCTCCCCATTTCAACTTATCTCTTAGTGTTCCGAAAAACGTATCTTCTCTTTTACGTAAGAATTTTACAGTTCTAGTACATTTAGAAATAACTATCTTATCTTCATGTTGTAAAGGAACATAAACCTGACCATCTAGAGTTAGTACTACTTCAGTATCCTTAAATTTATTTGTTTTAGTAGAAACAGTTACCTCTATTTTAGAAGAGCTTGGTACTACAATAGGCTTTTGACTAAAGCTATGTGGATTTATAGGAGTTAAAATAGTAGCAGATAAAAATGGATGAACAATTGGTCCACCTGCAGCCAAGGAATACGCAGTAGAACCTGTAGGAGTAGAAAGAATTAAGCCATCTGCATGAAAAGACGTTAGTTCTTCATTATTTATTTTTGTATGCAAATCTACAAGCCTGGCAATAGTGCCCTGAGCTATTACGGCATCATTCAATGCATAACCAGAAAATAATTCTTCTTTTGCTCTTAATGCTTTTATATTCAACATATGTCTTTCATCTAACATTCCTCCATTATTTAACAGTAAAGGAAGATCAGTTTTCACGTCACTTAACTCAATCTCTGCTAAAAAACCAATAGTACCTCTATTTATACAAAGAATTGGAGTAGAAAAATCTTTTAACTCACGAATAGCACGCATTATTGTGCCATCTCCTCCAAGTACTATAAGCAAATCAATATCATTTTCACTTTTGTAAGGTTTCATATCTGAAGAACCATCCATATCTTCCATTCTTTTGGGATCTCCATATATTTCTTTATTCATCTTCTTTAGAATTCTACAAACACTTTCTACAGCTTCGTGTTTATAAGAAAGTCCAGACTTAACAGTAAGGCCAATTTTATTAAAAGATTGTGACATAATTCGTTACTACTATACCTTCTCCACTGTAGAGAGAAAAATATCTACCGTTCTTTTCCAAGAAAATTGCTCAGCCTGAATTGGTCCTTCTTGTTTTAATCTATTTCTTAATTTTTCATCTGTAAGAATTTGCCTTAGACCAGTTGAAATGTCTTCTATTCTTTCAGGATCTACCAATGAGGCAGCATTTCCTACTATCTCTTTTAAGCTACCTCTTGAAGAAGTAAGAACAGGAATACCTCTTTGTAATGCATCCAATATTTGCATTCCAAATCCCTCATATAAAGAGGGAAGAGCTAAAGTAGAGCATTCATTTAAATACCTCTCATACTCATCATCTGAAACATAATTTAACCATTCAACACTTTTAGAACATTCAGCAAGCTTAATAATATTAGAATCATTCCAGCCTCTTGCTCCAATAAGGATTAACTTATACTCATCTCGTAAATTATCTGGAAGTAAATTAAAAGCTTTAATTAGACGTAATTGATTTTTTCTAGGACACAAAGTAGCAGGGCAAACTATAGTTTTACTATTTGAAGAATTAATATTTATATGTTTTGTAAGTGGTCCTGCGTAAATAGTATTTACGCTATTTAAATTATCTTTTGAGAAACGAGATAAAAGATCATTCTTTGTAGACTCACTTACAGTGAATATATATTCAGACTTATTTAAAGCATATTTTAAAGTAGTTCTTTCTATCCATTTTGCTTTTTTATCATGTGGCTCATTTTGAAAAGCAATGAGATCGTGTACTACAAGAGCAACTGGAATTTTTCCCCTAAGTAGGCAAGGAACTAATGTACTAGTAGGACTTACATATAAAATATCTGACTGTTTTTTTAAATATGATGACGCAAAAATATGCCAAAAAGGTCCAGAAGGTAGTTTTTTAATATTTACAGAGTCAGTAATTAAAGAGGATGGAACTTCATTATCAGTTAAAAACAATAATTGATGATTTCTAGAAATAAGCTCAGACAGAAATCCTGCCAGCCATTGTCCTTTTCCTGCCTTCTTTTGCCTACAAGCCTCACGAATATCTATTGCTATTTGCATATTATAATAATAGAACCCATAGTCCAGAATTCAAAATTATAGATAGGCAAGTAGGATAGTAGACTTGTAGGCATGTAGCAGTAATAATACTGCTAAGTATTCTACTTGCCTGCTTTCCTACCTACCTACTCGCCTTATTGCAATTACTATTATTAACTGCAGTTCTATAGTTTTTTTGATGTCATAGAAGTGCTACAATTATCCAGTAATATGAAAAATTTCATTAAAAAAGTTATTGGGTTAGAGCTTGAAGAAAAAATATTAAATATTGGAGTTCTTGCTGGAATGCTTGGAATTTTATTCCCTTGGATAGGCGGTGAATGGCTAGGAGGAGAAACTGTACATTATGCAGGTTTTCAGTTTTATACAGGATACATTGGGATTGCTCTATTTTTTCTTTTTGGATCTGTACTTTTAGTAACAATTCTTCCACTTGCAGGAAGTTCATCTTTTATTAAAAAAAAGAATAAAGATACATTCCGTATGTTGGTAACTTCTCTCGCTACTATCCTGACTATTGCATCTTTATCTGTTTTAACAAAAACAACACGCGAATTTGTAAGGATGGACTTAAGATTTGGTGTTTATATAACATTAATTGGGGGATTAGTTGCATCTCTTTATTCTTTTTTAAGATATCAAGAACAAAAGAAAAAAGAGGTAAAAGATTTGTTTCATTACCAAGAAGATTATGAATTTAAAAATGCAGATAACCAAGAAAACTTAAATGCAAATACGCTTAAGATGTCTACTCCAAAAGCACCAGAACCAGAACAACATACAATATTTGCTTCCGCATCTAAGAAATGAGTACTACATATAAAGATACAGATTTGGTATATATTAACCCCGCGCTAAAACAGGTAGTGTCTAAAGTTGAATTTAATATAGATGGAAACGTAATTCCTTTAGAAATAAAGGAAGAAGAAAAAAAAGATAAAGATGGAAATATAATTAAAGCACGAAAACCAAGAGGTAAAAAAAGATATTACCCATGGGGGAGTTATGCAACTATGAAAAAACTATACAGAATAGAAGGTAAACAAAAAGAAACGGAAGACTATATTCAATTAGACGAAGCTATAGAAAAAGCTGTAGAACAACCGTATTGGTAGTAATCAATCTATTGGTATTTTTAATTTTTTAAAAAGTTTTATACACCGCTCTTTTATTTTTAAAGATTCAGAAGGACTAGGTATAGGAAAAGGTCTCAATCTAATTGATGTAATACCTGATGATTCAATAGTATCAATATAAAACCAACTTGCACTTTCTCCTATGCCAGCTTCTTTAAGTTGATCAACATTAA
>DAOWDW010000060.1 GCA_030638845.1 Candidatus Peregrinibacteria bacterium
ACTACTTCTAGTGCGGTAGTTGGGGAGGTTGTTCCTATTCCGACGTTGCCACCAGTATCTATTCTCATTCGTTCTAAAGAATTTGTCCAAAAAGTTAAACCTTCATTTAAATAGGTATATCCTTTAATTTTTGTTTTAACTATTCCATCACTACCTGCAAATTGTAACTCTCCGTAAGCATGTGTACTATCTGTTCTTTGTAATAATATATTATTATTATTAATAGTTCCGCTTATATGTAGTTTTTCACTTGGAGTCGCCGTCCCAATACCAACATTCCCAGTTGTTGTATCTATATTCATTACTGGCGTTCCACTTGCATTCATAAATTGGAATGCAGTAGTAGAATTTACTTCTGGAATAAAACGCAATTGTCCTTCATCACCGTTAAATGCAAAGACCGTAACACCAGTTGAAGTTGTAGAACTTGTCCACTCATTACTTCCATCATATTGAACTCGAAACTGCGGTTGTGATGTATCTGTAATAGTTAGTGCACCACTGGAATTAAATCCGCTTGAATGTACTATTCCAGAATTATCTACTCGGAAAAGTGTGGTGTCGTCTGCGGCATTCCTATATAAAATAAAGTCACCAGATGGCGCTGTATCTGTTACACGATTTGCATAAAGAATAGTACTTCCATTTGTTGTTTGTCTCATGGTAGTTGTACCTTCAACTATTAAAGCTCCAGAAGAAGACAATGTATTAGACGCATGAAGAGAAGTACCAGACATAGTGCCTACAACTTCTAATGCCAGCCCTGCATCTGCTATTGCACCTGTTGTAAGATTACCAAGAATTGTGGAGCCAGAAATTGTAAGAGCAGATCCTGTACTAGATGTACCAACAGCTAGTGAACTTAAATTATAAATTTGTAGATCACCCGCATCTCCTGCCCCTAGCCAAACTCCATATCGCACTTCACTTCTTCTTACCAAAGAATTATAAATTCCAAGAGTTGGGCCTGCGGGACCTTGCGGACCTTGCGCTCCTGTATTTCCTGTTTCTCCTGCAGATCCACCTCCACGACCGCTTCCTCCAGAACCCCGACTTATGTATCCACCATGTGGACTGTCTTCATTAACTTCACTCATAACAATGTGTTTCCACATAGGTTGCCCATTTACAATCATAAGTATTTCTCCTTCACGCCCTTCCCCTAAAAAATCCAAAACATTTCCATTATATGAAATTAAATTATCTCCTACCAAATCTGTTGCACTAGAGTGAAGAGTTTTTGGATCTTCAAAAATATTCATATTCGCAAGTCTTTGTAGGCGACGCTCTTCGGTTCTTTGTAGTATTGCTACAACATCTTGTGAATATTCATTGTATGTTTGTGCAGTTTGAACTGGCACTGTACTTTTGTCGTCCCACACTTGTGGAATAGTTGCACCAGATAGAGAAATAACCCTTCGGCCAGAGACATGTTCTTCTATTGCAAACTCAGATTTTGTAGAACTTACCCAAGTACGTATTGGAGATGGAATAAGATTTGACCACAGTCTACTTTTTCTACGATTAGCTACGTTTTCAACCAGTGAAGATAAATTTGCTGATGCACTAAGAACAGAGTTACTTTCTATATTACCAAATTGATTAACTATTTCATTTTGATAAAAAAGCGGATTTGTATTTCCAGTCGCGCTATCTAGTACTCGCATTGCTGTGACTATAGAAATAGGTTGACCAAATGCCGTGCTTCTAAGATTTTTTTCCGAGATAGAATTTATATTGTCATCACTTAAGTTCCAACTCCCTCCAACATTGGCTGTTAAAAATTGAAGTGGTTCGGTTGAAGTTTGCATTACTGTGTAAAGCACCGAAAAACAAAGAGCAGTTGAACTAAGACCTATGGACCAAGTTCTAAACTTGGGATGAGAAATTAATTCTTTTCTGCGACTCCAAAATTTTTCAGTCGCATTACGAATTAGTTTTTTAACTGTAAGAGTTTCAGAAATTGCATTACCAAGAATTTTATCTGCTCCCTGCTCAGCAATAGTTTGAAGGCTCACTCGAATAAGGCGAGTGCTTTGGGCTCGTGAGTATCCAGTTTCTCGCAAAATATATTTGCGAATAATTCCTTTGTCTTCTCTGGATAAATTATTGTAATTAAAAATTGCGAGGAGTCGTGTCATCCACTCCTGCTTTACATTTGCATTTGCATTTATTAGATGCCCTTCCTTCTCGCGCGTGAGCATGCGTGTGATTTCTGCAAGTGAGCCTGGTAGTTTTTGTGTGTTGGCTGAAGACATTGTTTGTTTTTATTTTTTTTCATATGAGCCTTAGGCTCACGAAGTAATCATTAAATTATAGCAAAGTTTGAGAAAGTACACAAGGGCAACTTTTTGAATAAAACAATGAAGGTAGAGGCGCAAAATTTTGCGCCTCTACTGTGTTAATCGCTTGCGTATTGTTTACCATGAGCTAGTCGAATGGTTTTATTGTTTTATTAACGCATTGTTTTATTTAATTATGTTGCTTCAATAATTTACTGATACACTCCCATCATGAATAACTTCCTAATCGTTGCCAATTTTAAAATGAATCCTGCCCCAGAAGGGTGGTGTAATGCTGGTAGTCCATATCTACCAAGAAATTCTGTAGATGTCGTCGTTTTTCCTTCGCTACCAGATATTGAACACAGTGTCAGAGCAAAGCTAAATACTGGAGCACAATATGGTAGAGCAGAAGATAAAGGTGCTTTTACAGGGGATATTAGTATGAATATGATTAATAAACTTGGTTGTAAGTATGTTATATGCGGGCATTCAGAACGCAGACAATATCATGGTGAAACAGATGAAGATGTCGCGGCTCAAGTAATGTCAGCAATTGAACATAATCTTCATCCCATAATTTGCATAGGTGAAACTGTCGAAGAAAGAAATGCTGGACAGGCTAAAGAAGTAATTACACGTCAACTAGAAGCTATCAGCAAGCTCCAAGCTCCAAGCTCCAAGCTCCCTCTCGGCCATGAGCTCGAGGCCGAATGGCAAGCTCATAGTTTTTCTATTGCGTATGAGCCGGTATGGGCCATAGGTACTGGGGAGACCGCAACACCAGAAATGGCACAAGAAATGCATGCTTTTATTCGAGAAAAATTCTGTATTCTATTTAGCTTGAGCGAAGCCGAAGGGCATTCTGCATTCTGCATTTTATACGGTGGTTCTATGAACCCAGAAAATGCAGCTGATTTGTTGTCTCAACCAGACATAAATGGGGGGCTCATAGGGGGTGCATCACTGGTTCCATCATCATTTTCTGAAATTATCGAGATTGCAGGAAATTTGCAGAGAAACGCAGAATAGATGCGAAAATAGGAGCGTGAGCATAAGGCTCATAAGAGAATGAAGCAACATATTGAATAAAACAATGAAGCAATAAATATCTGATTTTCTTTAGGATATTTTCCTAATTTTTAGGAAATATAGTTGACTTGGAGGTGTACATTCGTATACCATAAAAATATGTATGACTTGGAAGAAAGAACAGGGAAATTTGGAGACAATATCATTGAAAAAAGCAGTATCATTTTCAATAAAAATTTAAACATATTCCCTCTCCCGTGGGGAGAGGGACAGGGAGAGGGGACAGCAATTTTATGTCTTATTTTTCTTCCTCCATCATGCTGAATAATAAAGAATGCACCAGCTACGATCCAAAGACATCATTTGCACGCGAGTTACGAGTAAGACAAACATCAGGGGAAAAATCTCTTTGGGGAAAGCTTCGTGCAAAAAGATTTCATGACCTTAAATTTAGAAGACAAGTACCTATAGGACCTTTTATTGTTGATTTCTTATGTATAGAGAAGAAATTGATAATAGAAGTTGATGGTTGGACACACGGAGAACTTGGTGCAAAGGAATATGATAATATGAGAGAGAATTATCTTAAAAAACAAGGATTTGTTGTTTTTCGCATAAGTAATAGTCTAGCTAAAGATGATACAAGTATTGCTATTGAGAAACTTAGGTGTGTGCTTGGCTATCCCACAGAATAGCCCCTCTCCTCTTTCCTCTCCCCTCGGGAGAGGAAGTAGTCTATATATTGTCTTCTAATGATTGATACTGCGAATTGCTGAGAATTTTCTCCGACTAATTTTCTCCTGACCCTATTATTTCATTGTTTTATTGTTTACACTGAGCTTGTTTACACTGAGTGTAATTGAAGTGTCGAAGTGCTTCATTACTTCATTTTCCCCAACCCTTCCATTGCCTTAAGTGCTTCTATCGGAAGCATCCAAATAGTTGTATTGCTTTGGTCGGAGCTTAGGTCATTTATACTCTGTAGAGTCCTTAAATGAAGGGCTCCATTTTGCTGAGATAAAGTTTGTGCTGCCTTTGCCATGTTAGATGCAGCTGCTACTTCTCCTTCGGAATTGATAATAACTGCTTGTTTTTCACGCTGGGCTTCTGCAACTTTGGCGATAGTCCTTTTTAGGCTATCTGGAAGAATAATATCTTTAAGCTCAAGACTTTGTACGTCTATTCCCCAAGGGTCAGATGCCGAATCTACGCTTTTCTTAATTCTATCACCTACCTCCGTCTTTTTTGCGAGTAATTCGTCTAAGGTTACTTCTCCTACTGCATTACGCATGGTGGTTTGTGCAAGCTGAGAAACAGCGTAAAAGTAGTTTTCTACTTCCAATACAGATTTCATTGCATCTATAATGCGAAAATACAGCACAGCATTTATACGAATAGGAATGTTATCCTTCGTAATTGCCTCTTGGTCTGGTACATCTACTGCTTTAACGCGAATATCCACTTTCATAAGTCTCTGGAATACTGGAATTACTATTTTCCAACCAGGTTCCCATGTTGCTTGGTATTTTCCCATTAAAAGCACTATTCCACGTTCATATTGGTTAATTTGTCGTATTATAAGTGGTAAAACAAAAACAATTGGCCAACCGAAGGCTAAAATTGCAAAGAGCTCCATAATAGAAGGGGGAAATACAGATGAAGTATAGATCAAGCAACACATTGAATAAAGCAATGCGTTAATAAAGCAATACGCAAGCGATTAACACAGTAGAGGCGCAAAATTTTGTGCCTCTACCTTCATTGATTTTATTGATTTCATTGTTTTATTCCATCATGAGCCTCAGGCTCATATGCAATTTTTTAAATAGAAATGATGATTTACTTTATTTTTTTCATTTCTTCACCCATTGCCCATTCCCAACGTTTTTAGCAACTCCTTGTAGTTCTAACATTGTTAATGTTGCATTTATAGAAGAAGGTGAAAGTGCAGATTTTTCAACAATGTCTCCTGTACTTTGTGGCATAGTAGTTAAAGTCTGTAAAAGTGTTTTTTCCGTTTCATCTTTAGGCTCATAATGCACAAAATTTTGTTTTGTATTACTTATTATGCCTATATCTTGCAATACAGCATTTGGATTACAAGCAATTTTCGTCATATTACGAGCAATACTTGTATGGCATCCTAAATATGTATCTTCGAATATTTGACCTGGAACTGCGTAAGCATCTCTTCCATAATCAACCGCAAGGTCTGCAGTAATTAGAGCGCCACTACCCTTCCCAGCCTCCAAGACCACTGTTACAAGACATAATCCTGCAATTATTCTATTTCTGGCTGGAAATGTATACTTATCTGCAGAAGCATCTAAAGGATATTCGGATAATAATAATCCGCCGTTTTTAACTATTTCTTCTGAAAGTCTCTTACTTTCTACAGGGGTAATAAGAGGAAGCCCATGTCCAAGCACAGCAACGGTTTTTCCTCCTGCTTTTATAGTTTCTTTTGCGACTTCAGTATCTATACCTCTGGCAAGTCCGCTTACAGTAACTATTCCACTTTTTACGAATGCATTAGTAAATTCTTCGGTGACCATTTTTCCATATAGGCTTATGTCTCTGGTTCCAACCAGTGCTATACATGGTTGTTTCAAAATATTTAAAGATCCAATATATGAAAGAAAAATTGGTGGATCTGGTAATGAACGTAGTGCATTTGGATATTCATCATCTTCTATACTGATTAAAGTAATTCCTCTTTTATGAAGTTGCTGTGTATACCAATCTACATCAAATTCTTCTAATCGGTTTAATGTTTTAAATATTGTTTCTTCTCTACAGCCAAGACTTTTTAATAGGCTTTCATCTATTGCCGAAAGCGCATCATCTAAATTTCCGAAAACGGAAATAAGAGCGTCATATCTTTTTTTTGTAAGAACATTGAGCCAAGACCATGTAAGGGCAGTATTTATGTGCATGAGGATTGCTATTATACTTGATAATAAGGTTACGCAAGTGAAAAAGTACTATGAGCCTAAGGCTCATGATATGAGCATGAGTAATTTACTTTATTTATTTTATTTCCTTTATTTCTTTCATTTTCGCATTTCTTTTATTTGTACTCTTCTATTGTACGAGAAACAATCTTTGCAACTTCTGCTCTATTTACAGAAGAATTTGGTCTGAAAGTTGAAGCACCGTCATCCCCAGAAACAATAGAATCTGCAGTTGCAGTTTCAATAGCACTAGCATAAGAGTGAGATGCAGGAACATCACTATATGTATTTCCATTTGCCTCTTGTATTGAAACATTAAATGCTTCCAGTAAAATCTGAACTATAGCTCCTCTTGGCGCTGGGTCGTTAACATCCAAACTTGCTCTATCAAATACCGAAACGCCTATTGCCTCCAAAGAAGATACGTACTCCGCAGACCATTCGTTACGCGCACTTCTGTTCTGTGGAACAGACGATTTAATAGATATCCCTGCAGCTTCTACCACCATTTTGGCAATTTCACCGTAAGTTACTGAATTTTCTGGACCGTACTCACCAGTTGGCTTTCCTCTAGAATCACGATATCCTGAAAGAATACCACTTTGTGCCAACCCATAAACATACGGAGCGTACCACCTGTCAACGCTAACATCTCCCAAAACAACATTCTCTCCATCTATCAAAATGGAGAGTTTGCCTCTGGTTTCTGGAAGATTTACACCATCAGATTCCTCAGTTCCTGATGAAGTTTGTGCAACTGTACGCCTTCCTCTTCCTCCTCCACTACCTCCAGTGGAAGTTGTTGCAGTAGTACCCGTAACGGCAGATGAACGAAATATCCATCCAGTATTATTTCCACTATCTGTACACGTCAAACACGTAATAGCTGTGCTTGCAAGACTATCTTTTACATCCAACCACATAATATCTGTTGTAGAAGCGACAACTGTCCATTGTGTACTAGGCAGAGAAGAACGAAGACTTATTACATTTGTACCTCCACCATTTAGTACAACTTTTAAAGAAAGAGTTCCTAATACAGTATGTGTAGTACCTGCAGCAAATGTAAGAGTAGTAGCACTGGATGGTGTCTTAGTTAAGTTGTTGTAGGTAATAGATCCGCTCAAAGTCTGGCTAGTTCCATCAAGCGTTAGTGTAGAACCTGTAAGATTTAGTTCGCCTAACAAATTCTTCGTTATGTTTCCGGCAACAGCAAGTGTACCTGTCGCAGTCATTGTCGCATCGGTATCATTAGCAATGACAAGGTTACCTTCCAAATCCAAAATATTACCACCAAGTGCCAACTTACCCTGCGTAACAGTAAGTGCGCTATCCACATTTAGTGCTGATCCTACAACTACCACATCGCTTCCAGAAGTTGGTAAATTAAGTGTTAAATTGTACAACCCCTGACCATCAAAATCGACTACCTGATTTCCATCGTCATTCAAAGTCCATGTTCCAGCAGTTACAGTAATAGTTGCAGCATCGTTAACAAGAATTGTGCCAGATGCAGATACATTTGAATTAGTTGTCAATGTTGCCTGTGCGGCGTCTGCTAATGTAATTCCTCCATCTGCAAGCAACGCCTGACTATTTGAAGTCAAATCAAGATTGCCTAAAGTTATAAGCAAGGCACCAGATACTGTAAGCCCTCCACCTGCAATTATGACATTATCACTTGTTCCTCCTCCCGTGTTATTTATTGTTAAACCATTTATCTTTTGCCCATCTAAATCAACTGCTTGATCTCCATCATCATTCAAAATAAAAGTACCACCCGAAATAGTTATTATTGCAGCATCGTTAACAAGAATTGTGCCAGATGCTGTAATATTAGAATCTGTTGTTAATGTTGCCTGCGCTGCGTCCGCTAATGTAATTCCTCCAGATACAATAAGTACAATATTATTTGTATTAAGATCGAGATTCCCAAGTGTAATTGTTAGAGCTCCGCCAAGAGTTAATCCGCTCCCACTTACAATTATATCATCACTTGTTCCTCCTGCAGAATTATTAATAGTCAATGCATTAAATGATGTTGATATGTTACCTGTTTGTATAAAATTTTGATCTGCAGATGAACTATTGAGCAAAATTGTTCCAGTAGAGGTAAATGATGCAATAGTAGAATTAACATTAGTAATTGATAGACTACCTGACAATGATAGATTTTTAATTTTTACTATTCCTCCTGTCTGAGTATAACTACCAGCATTACTTACAGTTCCATCTATCGAAATAAGACGACCACTACCAACTCGAATTCCTGTTGTACCTACAGTAATCGTACCAGTACCCATTAAAACAGATCCTGTCCATGACTGATGCATATACATTCCAGCAACAGACACATTACTTGCAGCCTGCACTGTCCCTCCAGTTCCATAAAAAATCGCAACATCAGATGCCGCTGGAACACTTACCCCTCCTGCTCCAATATGTAAAGCAGACCAGTTGTTTGTATCTTCCCACATAGTTGAGTTATTTCCTGTTCCTACCCAATACCTGTCTGCGGCATGCACAACAGCACTGAAAAATAACAGAAATACAGAAACAGAGGCAAGAGAAATTTGAAGCATTATTCTTTTCATAATTATTAAAGGAAAATTCTCTACGAATTTTCCCCTAAAAAGGATTCATAGTAAATATATTACACTTGCAATATATTCATAGTTATTTTTGATATTTTTACATCTTAAAAACACACAAATATCCAATTTTAAACACAGCTCTTGCTTAAGCTAAATTCACTTTTCACCATCTTAATTCTTTCAGACTAACTACCATTAAAATGCAACAAGCTTGGCTGTTCCTACATTTAATATTGTTAACCTAATAAGTCCCCCCTTTAGAATTATTTCATTTTGCACTTGCCTGCCGGCAGGCAGATTTCTTTTATTTATTAATCGCTTCCCCCTTCAAATGACCTTCGGAATCGATGTCTTCTCTAGAAACTTCTTTAACTTCTACTCCTTCTAAAACTTCTTCATCTGCTGCTGCTGTTTCTCCTTCTTTTACTTTAATATTTTTTGTAGACTTTTTCTTTGTGCCATCTTCTTCTGTTGTTTCTTCTACATCTTTTACTTCACCACGAAAAGATGAAAGAGCCAAAATTGCACATTGAGCGTTAACTAACTTGTTTGTTGTTCCATATCTCTTACTTAAAACATTATTTACTCCTGCATGCTCTAAAATAACACGAAGCGAACTACCTGCTTTAATGCCAGTACCCTCGCCAGCAGGAATCAAACGAATACGAGATGCCTTAAATTTTTTATCTATTTCGTGTGGAATTGTTCCATCTACTATTGGCACACGAATCATTTCACGCTTTGCATCTGCTGCTGCTTTTCTAACTGCTGTTTGCACATCGTTTGCTTTTCCTGTTCCTAGTCCCACTTTCCCTTTCTTGTTTCCAATTACTACAACTGCTCTAAAACGCATACGTCTACCTCCGGCAACAACACGTGTTACACGGTCTACAGATAACGTAGTCTCTTCAAACTCTTTTGGTTCTCGTGATTTTCTATTTGTGCGCTTTCTATCTGGTCTAGAACTTTTTGCCATGTAACAAGGAATGAAAAAAGGAAATTAAAATTTTAATCCTGCACCACGGGCTGCATCGGCCAAAGCCTTTACTCGTCCATGGTACTTGTAACTATTTCTATCAAAAATAACTTCAGTTACTTTTGCTTCTTTAGCTTTAGCAGCAATAGCCTCTCCAAGTTTTGTAGCTCCTTGCAAATTAGGTTTTACTTTTAATTGCTTTGTATTTACAGCAGCAATAGTTTTTCTTGCATCGTCATCTATTAATTGAACGGAGATTTGAAGCAATGACCTAAATACAGACATACGTGGTCTTTTGGCTGTACCATGCAAACTTGCACTTGTACGCCTTTTTCTTGCTAGCCTGTTAATTGTCTTTTTAGAAATTTTCATAAAAATAAAATAAGATTACTCGCCAGCTTTACCAGCGGCTTTACCAACTTTTCGAATAATATATTCACCAACATATTTAATACCTTTACCTTTGTAAGGCTCTGGTGGTCTGTAAGAACGAATGTCTGCAGCAGCTTGTCCTACTTTTTGCTTATCTGCACCCGATATTACTAATATATTCTTGTTTTCAGCATCTTGCACAATCTCAACTCCTTCTGGTACATCAAAATTTATAGGATGAGAGAAACCAAGATTTAATGTAACTACTTTTCCTTTTGCCTGCGCCTTATAACCAACTCCAACTATTTCTAGTTTCTTTTCAAATCCTTCACTTACACCAGTCACCATGTTAGCAATAAGCTGACGCGTAAGACCATGTCTTGCTCGTCCTTCTTTTGTATCTTTCTTCTTTTCTACTATTACAGTATCTCCTTCTACCTTTACGGTAACCTCTGGCAAAGTAACTATAGATAGTTCTCCTTTTGACCCGTTAACTTTAACGGTATCTCCGCTAACCTCTACGGTCACACCGGATGGAATTGCCACTGGTTTTCTTCCAATTCGAGACATAATTGTTATGAAATAGTACATAAAACTTCTCCTCCAATATTTTTTCCTCTTGCTTCTTTATCTGTCATTATTCCCTGACTTGTAGAAAGAATAGCTATACCAAAACCGTTAAGAACTGGCTTTAGTGCATCGCAATTTTTATACATTCGTCTTCCTGGTCTACTTATTCTCTTTAGTTCTAACTTTGGTTTTTCTGGTGAAAATGTAACTTCAAGATCAAATTTAGGATTTTCACCAATCTTTTTAAAATCAGATATCCATCCATCTCTTTTAAGAGTTTCTAGCAATCCCATTTTCACTCTAGAAAATGGTGCAGAGCATGTTGTGTGCCCAACACTTTGTGCATTTCTTATGCGGGTTAGCAAGTCGCCAATGGGGTCTGTTACGTAAGTCATATAAAATAAGAAAATCGATTTACCATGAAGATTTTTTTACACCGGGAACTTCACCATGGCAAGCAAGTTCGCTAAAGCAGATTCTGCAGATTCCAAAGAATCTCATGTATCCATGCCTTCTACCGCATAGTTCACAACGGTTATACACTCTAGTAGGAAACTTTAGGGTAAGACCATTTGCCTTGCGCCTAAGGTGCTTCTCTAGAGCTTTTCGTTGCTTATGCTTTATTGAGGTTCTAGCCATAGTAAGTAAAAAATGTAAATATAATCAGCCTCTTGATTAAGAGGTGCTTTCAGTATCGGGGGAAACGGTCTTTTCTTCAACAGAATCGTCTTCTTTCTTTTTAGAGCTTGTAGATTTTTCAGCTGCCTTGGTTTCCTCAGTTTCCTTAGTTTCCTCAGCTTCCTTAGCTTCTTTAGGCTCCTCAGCTTCCTTAGCTTCCTTTTTTTCGGATTTTTTGTTTGTCTCTTCCTGTTTCCTTCGGAAAGGTAATCCAATCTCTTTTAGTAGTACCATCGCCTCTTCATCTGAATTGGTTGTAGTAGTTATTTGTATCTGCATTCCAAAAATCTGCTTCGCATCTGGTGGTGGAACTTCTGGGAAAATTGAGTGATCACGAATTCCAATGCTGTAGTTACCATGACCATCCAACTTTGTAGAAAGTCCACGAAAATCTCTTATACGAGGTATGGAGTAGCTAATTAAACGATCTAAAAACTCTTCCATGTGCTTACCACGCAAAGTTACCATTGCTCCAACAATCATATTCTCACGAACCTTAAAGTTAGATATTGCTTTTCTTGCTCTTGTAAATACAGGTTTTTGACCCGTTATTTGTGCAAGTGTATCTCCAATGTATCCAATTCTTTCTTTACCATCCATCTTAGATTTGTTTATACCAACATTTATAACTACCTTTTCGATTTTTGGAACAGCTAAAGCATTGGAGATTTTTAACTCCTTTGCAGTGTCTTTTGCTATTTTTCCGTGGAGCCGTTTATGGAGAGAGTCGTAAGACATTTATAATATGATTATTATTTACCGCGTTGATGAGAGAAAGAATCTGTAGTTTGACCTTGGTCTGGAACTGAATTATCTTTTTCGAATGATGAGCCTTTAGATGAATCTTCTACGTCTTCTAATGCCGCTTCTCCAAATCCCATTTTCTTCCAGAATGGTTTTGCATTTTGTGGCTTTGTTCCTGCTTCTGCCTTCTTTACATCTTTTTCTTTTTTGGATGACCCCTTAGCTTCTTTAGACTCTTTCTTGCCGACCGTAGCTCCGTTAGGAGCGGAGGCTGGAGCTTCTTCAGCTTCTACTTTACCGCTCTTCTTCTTAGATACCGATGCCTGATGCTTAATTACTTCTCCACTTTTCTTTGCAATGCGGTTTTTCTTTCCTTTCTCATCTTTGCTATATCCAATGCGTGTTCTTTTCTTAGTTTTATTATCTATAAGCATTACGTTACTTGCATGAAGACTTGCTTCGTACTGCACTCTTTGCCCTGCAGATTGTGCTGTTTTTTTAACGTGTTTTGTTCTTATATTGCAATCTGCGACAACAACTCTATTTTTCTTTTCTAAGACTCTAAGTACCTTTCCGGTCTTTCCTTTATCTTTGCCTGTAATAATTACGACGGAATCGCCGGTATGGATATTCATAATACGTCTGGTGCCTGAGAAATAATTTTTTGGAATTTCTTACCTCTAAGTTCCCTTGCGACTGGGCCAAAAACCCTAGTCCCTTTTGGGAGTCCATCCGTTCCAATAATAACGCAAGCGTTATCATCGAATCGAATACCACTTCCATCTGTTCTTTTTGTCATTTTCTTTGTACGTACCACAACAGCTCTTTGTACACTCTTTTTCTTTACCGTTCCACGTGGCACAGCTTGTTTTATAGCAACAACAATAATATCACCAACACCTGCATATCTTCTACGAGATCCACCAAGTACCTTTATGCACATGGCGCTTTTAGCTCCTGTATTATCTGCCACATTTAGTAAGGTCTGTACTTGAATCATTATTCTTTATCTGGGGAATCTTCTTCTTTCTTTTTAGAACTTTTGGCTTCTTTAGCTTCCTCAGCTTCTTTAGCTTCCTCAACTTCCTTAAGCTCCTCCCTTCCAAGTCTATTCATAGCAGTATTAAGTCCCTCCTCTTCGCTTAACTCACTAACACGTGCTGCCTGTTTAATAACTTCTATTACTTTGAAATACTTATTTTTACTTATAGGTTTGCACTCTCCAATAAGTACCTCGTCACCTTCGTGTAAATCTTTAAAGTCTTTTGTATCTACAAGATATTTCTTACTTATTCTGTATCTCTTCCTATATTTTGGATGCACTGCATGCCTGTTCACAGTAACCGTTACGGTTCCTGTCATTTTTGCCGATGTAATAATACCCTTTTTCGTTCTCATGACTTCTTAGTTTGGGAAGATGTATCTTTTGGAGCTGAGACTTTAGTTGGTACTGCACTCTCCTGCAACTCTTCTTTACGTTTTTCATTTAGCGCCATGGTAACGCGTGCAAAATGCTTTTTCTCACGAGTGTACTTCATTGTATTTTTTTCCTTTTGAAGAGTAACTCCCAGACGCAGTTTTTTTAATGTTTTTTGCGCGTCGCGTAGCTCTGTTTCAAGATCCTTTACGGACATTTTTCTAAGCTCTGTAGCGGATACGTGTGCTGCCATTATCGAGTAATTCGGGTAACAATTTTACATTTCATTGGTAATTTATGACTTGCAAGACGAAGTGCTTCTCTTCCT
>DAOWDW010000047.1 GCA_030638845.1 Candidatus Peregrinibacteria bacterium
CAAATGAAGTAGTAGAAGCAATTCGCATGCAGAAGATGGAAAGACTTAGATCTAGATACAGAAAAATAGATGTATTAATTATTGATGATATTCAATTTTTAACAAATAAAGACAGAACGCAAGAAGAGTTTTTCCATACGTTTAATGCACTTTATGAGGCAGATAAACAAATAATTATTTCTGGAGACCGTCCACCAAATGAGTTGATTATAGAAGCTCGTTTAAAATCTAGATGTGAAAGGGGAATGATAGCAGATATAGATGCACCAGATTATGAGACTAGGCTGGCAATATTGGCAGAAAAAGCTCAAGAATATGAATTATTTATAGACATGAAAGTGCTTCAGTTTATTGCAGAACATGCTACAAGAAATGTTAGGGAATTGGAGGGAATACTTATGCAGGCAGTAGCACAATATGAATTGGAGCAGTGCATGCCAACCGTAAAAAGTATTTCAAAAATTATGTCTAAGTTTAAGAGTAATATTCCAGAAGAAGAGGAAGATATTGGCTTTAAAAAGCCAAAAGCTCATGCAACAACTTTTCAAGATATATTAGAAACTGTAAGTACGTATTACTCAGTTTCTTTGCAAGATATAACTGGAAAGTCTCGCGTTAGAGAGGTATTGGTTCCTCGCCAAATTGCTATGTTTCTCGGAAAGAAGAGAGCAAAAATTAGTTTTGGAAGTATGGGAGAAATATGTAGCGATAGAGATCATAGTACAGTTATGCATGCTGTAGCTAAAATAGAAAAACAGATTCATGATGATCCTCAACTTTTAAGGCAGGTAAGATCTATTGAAAGAGAACTTGGACTAGTTAAATAAAATAAATCTAAATATTTGGAGCGCGATGCTTTCGCGCGGTTGATTATGGTCGAGGGTAGTCCAGATATTTTAAATAAAGATAGATTCATGGTGGAGGATAGCTCTTCGATATGTTGTGAGGCTACCAGAAAAGTAAAACGGGCACTTGCCTATTGAATGTGGACCATATGATGTATATCAACTAAATTTGACTTTTTTCTATTTCAATAAATATTGTATAAAAAACTATACATTTTGGTTGCTCTGGATTTATTAGAAGAATAGTATTAATCGAGCAACTAATTTGGATATGAGTTAATCTGAGATCCGGTCATTTCCTTCAGAATTCTACCAATTAGTTGTTTTGAGAGCTATGGGTAATAGCTCTCATCTTCGTGAGGACTCCGGCGGCTTTTGTGCCGGAGTCCTCTTTTTAATTCCAATCTTCTTGCAGAGTTTCAAAAGAATATGGGTCATCACTATCTTCTTTAGCTTGCATTTCCTCTAAAGATGTAAATCTTTCATCTCCCATAAATTCATCACTTTCTTCATCTTCTTTTAGTAATTGCCCAAGACTTTCTGTTTCTCCTGCTTCCGCTTCATCATTTGTTAAAAAATCATCAATCATTTCACTTGAGTCTCCAAATGCAATGTCTGGCATTAAGTTTTCGGCTTCATCTACTGCGGATTCAATAATTTCTTCATTATTTGTTTCGCCAATAAGCTTGTTTAGCTTTGTTCCAGATTCAGTAATTATTGTTTCAAGCATCTCTTCATCTTCACCAGCTATCATTTTAGCTGCTTCTAGCAATCTTTTAATCTGTTTTTTACTCAGTGCATCTACGCCGAAGGGATTACTATCATCCATCTGAGTATTATATCAGATTGTATTTATGCTTTCCATTGCACTTTTGTTTAGATGTTAAATTGATTTATGAGTTTTGTTTTCTAGAACATCCATAGCCTGTGTCGGATGTTGGTTTTTCTTCTATATTTAGCTACAATTGTTTTACATATGTCATCTAATTCATCATCTAAGGATCTTTTTAATTTGCGCCACTCTGCAGCACATGTTCTTGCACAGGCTGTACTTAACCTTTGGCCAGACACGCAGATAGCTATTGGACCTCCTATAGATACAGGTTGTTATTATGATTTTTTGTTTAAAGAACCAATATCCGACACAGATTTTTTGCGCATTGAAAAGGAGATGAGAAAAATTATTAACAAAGGGCAAAAATTTGAAGTTGAGGAATTATCTGTTAATGATTCCATTGCTTATTGGAAAAAAAATAATCAGAAATTTAAAGTAGAACTTGTGGAAGATCTTAAAAAAGATGGAGAGAAAACCATTACTCATTATAAAAATATAGATGATGAAGGTAATGAAACTTTTGTAGATTTATGCAAAGGAGGACACATAGATAATTTGAGAGACATTCCTGCAGATGGTTTTAAAATAATGACTTTGGCAGGAGCCTATTGGAGAGGAGATGAAAAGAGAGATCAACTTACTAGAATATATCTTGCTGTTTTCTCGTCGAAAGACGAATTAAAAGATCATTTTAAAATGCTTGAAGAGGCAAAACAGCGTGACCATAGAAAGATAGGTGCAGAACTTGAACTTTTTAGTTTGCATGATGAAGCTGGCGCTGGATTGGTTTATTGGCATCCTCGTGGTGCTATTATACGAAAAATAATAGAAGATTTTTGGCGTGATGAACATGTAACTGGTGAATATGATTTTGTGTATTCACCACATGTAGGAAAATCATGGCTATGGGAAAAATCAGGTCATTTAGAGTTTTATAAAGAAAATATGTACGCACCAATGGAGATTGATGAAGAGGAATATTATGTTAAACCGATGAACTGTCCGTTCCATATTATGATGTATAAAAATCGCAATCGTTCTTATCGTGAATTGCCACTTCGTTGGGCAGAGCTTGGAACGGTATATAGGTATGAAAAGCGTGGAGTGTTACATGGTCTTTTGCGCGTGAGAGGATTTACACAAGATGATGCTCATATTATATGTACTCCAGATCAGGCTGAAGATGAGATTTTGCGTGTATTAAAATTTTCATTAGAATTATTGCGCGTTTTTGGTTTCGAAGATATTCGAGCTTTTCTATCAACACGTCCAGAAAAAGCAGTAGGTGAGCAGAAGCGTTGGGATTTTGCACAAGAGGTACTTGAGCGTGCAATAAAGAAAGAAGGTATTGATTATGAATTAGATGAAGGAGGAGGAGCATTTTATGGACCGAAAATTGACTTAAAAATTAAAGATGCATTAGGGCGAGAATGGCAACTTTCTACTATTCAGTTCGATTTCAATCTTCCAGAACGTTTTGAAATGACTTTTGTCGGTGAGGATGGCAAGGGACATCAGCCATATATGGTGCATCGTGCGCTTCTTGGTTCTATAGAACGATTTTTTGGGATTTTAGTAGAACATTACGCTGGCCATTTTCCACTTTGGCTTGCACCAGTACAAGTTGCAATACTTCCTGTTGCTGATGTGCATGAAGAATATACCGAGAAGGTAGAATCAGTTTTAAAAGAAAATGGAATAAGAACTTTAGTTTTAAATCCTTCTGATTCTCTTGGAAAAAGAATTCGAACTGGAGAGAAAAATAGAATTCCATATCTACTTGTTCTTGGAGATACAGAGAAAGTTGGGTTATCCGTTTCTGTGCGAAATGTAAGGAGTAAAAATCAAGAAACTGTTTCTTTAGAAGATTTTGTTTCTAAAACTGTGGAAGATATTAAAAGTAGAAGTTTGGAGCATTCGTTCGCTAAATAATTTCTATGAAAACTTATATTTTATTCTTAGGCTTTGTTGCCCTAGGGATAGGTTCATATTTTTTAATCGAAGATAATTTAAGTCAAATTGCTGAAGAGAATTCTCCTAAATTAACAGCTGAAATATTGCCTGAAGACACTTTAGAAACTGCTGGACCAAATGCTCCAGATGAAGTGAATGTAATTATTGAGATAGAAAGAGGAACTAAGAGTAGATATAAATATGATGCAGAAGCAAAAAGACTAATGCTTTTTGAAACTTCTTATTATCCGCTTAATTTTCCTGGAGACTTTGGCACTATTTTGGGTACTACAATAAGAGGGGGTGAAGCTCTTGGGATTATAGTATTAACAATAGACTCTGCTCCTCCGGGTACTTTTATTTCGGTTAGACCAATTGCTGTAATAGTATCTGAAGAGAAGTCTCAAAGAATAAATACAATAGTAGGTGTACCTATTGCAGATATTCGATATAAGAATGTTAATGAAATTGCAGATCTTCAAAAAGAGCAGAAAGATGCATTAATTAATTATTTGGGAAATGTTCATACACTTAAAGGAAGACCTGCGCGACTAATTGGGTATGAGAAATCTGGGACGGCGAAGAGAATTGTGGAATTAGGTATTGAGGCATATGAAAAAATAAAACAATGAAGCAATAAAACAATCCCAAAGGGAATCCTTCGGGTTAAATCAATGTGTAAGCGATTTGCGAAACGGTATACCGCATTGCTTCATTATCGCATTGCTTCATTTCTTGTGTTATTCTTCCATCATGTTTGAAGCTTTTTCCATAGGTCCTTTCTTAGTTTGGACAAATGTTATTTTCCTATTGCTTGGAATTTGGCTTTCTACAGAATTTTTCCTAAGACTTGCAAATAGTGCAAATTTGTCTGTAGTCCACTTTAAAGAGCATGCACTAAAATATTTAATTTCGTTTATAATTATGGGGCGGGTGGTTTCTATATTGGCGAATTATAGAATTTATATAAAAGACCCTCTTCGTGTTTTTATTGTTTGGGATGGGGGATTTAGTTTTTTAGGAGGAGCAATAGGAATAGGTCTTGTGCTGTATCTTATTACTCGTATGCAGAGGACAACATTTTTGCAATGGTTAGATGTTTTGCTTCCTGCAGCAACATTTGGGCTTATGTTTGAATGGCTTGGAAAGTTTTTTGCAGGTAGAGCTTATGGCATGCCAACAGATATGTTTTGGGGAGTTACGTACGATACTATTGGAGTTAGATATGTTGTTCCTATTCACCCTGTACAGCTTTATTATGCTTTCTTTTTCTTTGTACTTACTTTTCTTTTATTGCTTGTTAGAAAGCATTCTAAAAGAGCGGGATCTGAAACATTATTTGGAATACTTCTTGCTGCAGGTATGACTTTTTTCTTTGAATACTTTAGAGGAGATTTTACCATTCCAGTTTTTGCTACACGCTTAGATATGATTGTCCTCTTGTGTATGTTTATTAGTTTAGGATTATTTGCTGCTTTCGATATTTCACTTCCGACTTCATTACTAGCAGTTTCTCAATTTTTACTTATTTTTATTTTTGGAGGATATCTTATTGCTCGAAATTGGCTTCCTTACCCTACATTCGAATTACGCTTTAGTCAGTTTCTATCTTTGTTAGCAGCTCTTGCAGTTATAGATTATGTGTTTGTGCATAGACGGAAATTTCCACATCTCTAACGAAGTGAAAGTATTTTGGTTATTAAATAGTTGATATAGTTGATTATTTTAATATAATCGTACACTTTTATGGAAAATTTGAAACATGATGTTTTGGCAAAATGCAATGATGATACTGATATATCAGAAAATGTAGTCTGTAGGGATTCTATAGAACAAGAAAGAAAAGCAAGACGTATAAAACTTGAGGAAGTTCGTAGTACAAAGAGGAAAGGTCGTTCAAGGACTAGAAGAAATAGAGCTTTATTAGATAGCCAACGAAAGGATAATCGTAGAGCTCTATATATTGCCCGCTGGCATAATTTTCTTATGGATGAAGGAGATGTAGTGGCTGATGAGGTTAATGCAGTATTGAGTCAAAGACTAGAATCATCAATTTCAACACCAGAATTGTTGAATGACGAATACTCATCTCTTATTGCAAGGCTAATGAAATATGTACAAGGTGATGTATTTGTTGATGATATTCCTGATGGAGTAATTGATAAAGTTAAGAGTATTAAGGCGACAGCATTGCATGACTGGAAGGTTTTGCGATCTGATACTGCTTGTGTAGATAAGTCTTCGGGAAGAAAAACAAATGCATTACAAGATTCTTCTAGAGAAGTTTTGATAGCAAGAAGACAGAGTATAAGAAGATTTAAAAAATTTAGTAGAATGAGACGTTTGCAACAGAGAATTTCGCGGATAAAGAAAATTTTATCAGGTCTAAGTAGAGCTGCTAAATCTGATTGGGATTTAAGGGTGTTGCTTAAATAAAACACGAATTAAGGCTTGAGACTGCTCCATTGTTTTATTGATACATTGGGGTCAGGAGAAAATTGTCTGGAGAAAATAAATTCTCTAAAAAAATATTTTCTCTGGTATTAATTATCTTTTCACATAAATAAAATGCTTCTAGGCACCTTTTCCTCCCGCCCCACTTCGCCAAGGCTACGAGAGGGCAGGCTGGGAGAAGAAGAAGAAGTCTATATATTGTTTATTGATGGTTGATGCTACGCATTGTTGAGAAGTTTCTCCAGCTAGTTTAGGATAGATAGCGATACTGAAAAGACGAAATACCTTGCGCAGTGTGCGCAAAAGCAGGTAAGCTCAGAGAGCTTATGATGAATATGGAGCCAACGAACCAGCCAGTGGAAGTGGGCATGGAACGGCGGTCGGGTGATTCCTGTCGTGAAATTCGGCGAATTGAGATTGACAATCATCAAAGAGTTATCCAGCAAATAGCCTGGAGAGCATTTCTCGTCGCAAATTGCGACACTCTCCATCCGATGTAGACTTGTTGCAGAGAGCGTTCGTTTTCTGGTGTCTGAGACAAATAGTTTGTAGCTTGTAGAAGCTATTTTCTCCAAATTGAACATGTTCAATCCTAAAAAAGGGCTTTAAAAAGTCGTCGATATTCCTG
>DAOWDW010000090.1 GCA_030638845.1 Candidatus Peregrinibacteria bacterium
CAAGTTTAGGATCGATATATAAACTTCCTTCATGTTCTGCTAGTAATTCTACTTGAGAATCTGAGAGAAAGGTTACGATGGACAGCTCTGAAAACGGGCACTTCGGTTTTGATTATAGGCACTTCGGTTTTGATTATAGGGTAGATAGAATAGGATTAACGCTAAAAATGCGGGGGGAAATAAATATTAAAATATTCAAGAAAAATTTGAGATACTGTTTTATATGCTGAATTGAAAAATCAACTAAAACTTGCTATATGTTTTTTCATTTCTTCTTTGAATTGCTTTTAGAATAATTGTTGACTGGTCATCAAAATATATAATTCTATAATTCCCAACTCGAATACGAAAGACATGTTCATATCCTTTTAACTTTTGGACTTCCAATGAACCATATTTCCTCATAAAAAGCTTTTCAAGAGAATTTTCCAAGCGAATTCTGTCCTTTTTTGGAATTTGCTTCAATAATTTTTCATATTTCTTTGTCATCTATTTATTGTTGATCTTTCGTAAAGTTGTTAATACATCTCCTAATTCTACACCTTCACTATTTCCATTATCTGTAAAATCAATTACTGTTTCCCATTGGTCCATGGTAGGTATATCTACACTATCATCAATTTTCATAATATAAAAAGAAGGTTTGGATCTACGAATAACACGAAACGACTCCCCAGATTCTACTCTGTTCGCGAACTCAGCAAGATGAGTTCTTAAATCTTTTATGGAAATATCTTTAAACATAAGTGTACTTTAGAAATATATATACAGTGTACACTTGGGTTATGATTATTGCAATTTTTACCTAGGAAGAGAAATAGTTTATCACTCTGGAGACGTGTTCTGACTCTTCCTTGGTGAGTGTTCGGCAGAGATGTCGAAAACCTGCTCTCCAGAGCAACAAAATGCTTTCATCTGAGATATGGCAAGTAAACACCTTGTCGCGCTTAGCTTCAATTGGCAGTGTTAGCTGAAAATGGTAATACACTTCAGAAGTAATGGTATGAATTTGACCATGGACGGCAATTCGCTGCATTAAATCAGGCATCTGCTCGTTTGGTGAAGGTTCGGTCACAATGGAAAGTGCCGCAGACATGAAGTGGCGGCGGATGTACTCGAATGATTCTGGATCGTCCTCTGGTAACGATTCTGTCATCTCAGGGAATTCCTTTGCAATCAAACTGAAGCGAATATCCTTGAATGGTTTTCGCCTTTCTTCTGACATATCATCTATCATTTCAGTAAGAATTTATTTCACTAGTTCAGATTTGTCTAGCAAATATCAGCCTTAATACTGTGCGATTTGTTCGCTTGAATATGTTGTTCTCATATTTCTCTCTTGTTAAGTGATAAAAAGTAACAAAAGAAACAATGGATGCTAGTGTGTTTATGTGTCCACTTTTTGGGGTACAGATCAATGGTGGGCCGGGAGGGATTCGAACCCCCGAAGTCAGAGACATCTGGTTTACAGCCAGACCCGTTTGACCGCTTCGGTACCGACCCATACAACTATTATACCAAAATTTGAAAACTCAATTTACCTTTTCCTTCGCTCACCTTCGGTGAGCTATGGACGGCGGGCCGCTTCGGTACCGACCCCCACAAATACTTGCAAACAAACTACATAAATAATCTATTGCTGATAAAGTGTACTCATCACTAACTCAAAATTCAATTTAAATGTTCTATCTTTTAGCAGTTATTTCCATGATTGGCTACAGTGTGCAAAATACCCTTCTTGTTAAGTATGCACGAAATATAGACGGACTAAGTTTAGCTTTTTACAGAAACATTTCTTTTATAGTTACCCTTTTTCCACTTCTTTTATTTTCATCTTCAGATGAAATTTTGGAAGTTTTAGCGCATTGGAAAATACTTCTTCTCTCTGGAGCAACTGGTGGAATATTTTTAGCAACTATATTTACTTCTTATAGGTACATTGGTGTTAGCACATCTGTAACCATAGTTCGTGCAGCAACAACTATTCTCATGACATTTTTTGGATTGATAATATATGGTGAAATATTATCACCCTTAGCATTTTCATTAATTGGATTAATAGTCCTTGCAAGTATTTGGCTAAGTGTTCAAAAATCAAACTTTGACCATTTAACAGAAAAATTGATGGTTGGCATATTGCTTACTATTCTTGCTTCTATATTTGTAGTTGTAACAAAAATTGCACTTGTTGACCTTAGTCGTTCTGCGGATGCTCTTACCAGTGGATACTTTTGGGAAATATCTATTGGAATATCCACTATGATTATACTTTTTCTTCGTTGGATATTATTTAAGAAAGGATTACAGAAAATAGACAGAAAAACTTATATTGGCATTGTAGCTTGCACCTCTCCTACTCTTATAGGAACAGGATGTTATGCACTTGCACTTAGCACAGGATCAATTGCACTTGTAAGTTCTATTGGAAGTGGATCTTTATTTGTAACAGGATTTCTTGCTTGGGCCTTATATGGGGAAAAGCTAAAGAAAAGACAATGGTTTGCTATGGTTATAATTATTTTGGCGATAATTTCGCTTAAGTTTGTTTAAATATATGATAGTTATTAATAACATCTAATAACGTTTGACAACAATGAAAGAAATAGTAAAATCTCGCTACCTCCTGAAGTGGAGGTGACGTGCTACTACCCTTACAGAAATAAGGGTAGGAAGCTCTGGTAAGTTGAAATACCTTTTTCTCTGAGGAGAAACCATGAAAGGTTGGACCCAACATGCCGATGTCAGAGGGCTAGCTGGCAGATGAGTTGTTCTTCCCGAACCGCGCGCAAAAAGTGAGATGCGCATCAGGAAGCTCTGAAGCCACTAGCCCGCCAAATCTTAGAGCCGTCCCGCATCTCGCGGGACGGCTCTCGTCTTAATTATGTGAAAGAATATTATTTATGAATCAGACATTGTATAAATTTTGTATTCAGTGTCTTACTGTATTAATCAACTAGTTAACAAAACTTGACATGCGTTTTAATAGTTGTACTATTTGCGCAATGGATAATTTACTACCAAATGAAATTGGTATAGAAAATTCTGATAACTCTGTTGAAACTCTGACTACAGAAGAAGTTTTTAAAACATATCAATTACCCTATGAAGAAAATAATACAAACTTATCAGAAGCTAAAAAAAGAGCATATAAAATAATTCAAGAAATATATGGAGGTGATGCAGATAGGTTTCACTCACAAATATATTGGTTATTAAATTGGGCAGATCCATCAGAATTACAAGTATTTATAGACCAAACTGGAGGAGAGGAATATTCACTTAAAGTAAAGATAGAAGATGTAATTCCAAATATAAGAAATGACATAGAGGGACTTCTTGAAAGACTTGGTATAATTTCAACAACAGGTAAAAAAACTGTAGTTTTAGGATGTACTATATGTGAAAATCGAATTAATCAATTACCTCCACAAGAAATAATCGCTCTTTGGAATGAAGCAACTAAAGCTAAATTAAAAAAGCATATAATTAGATTAAACGCATATATAGATAGACAAGATGAAGATGGTCAAGATATTGAAAGAAAAGAAATCCACAAACTAATGAAGAATCTCAAGCAAATTCATAGTAAATACGGAGAAACAGTTCAGTGTGCTTAATTATTCATTCAGCAAAGTATTTTTCTGTATTGCATTTGTACTACATTGTCACACATTGTGTGAATCACAATTTTTACAGATTATAAAACATACTTCACTCATTTCATTTATTTCATTTTCGCATTCCTATCTATCCCATCGTATAGCCTCAATTGGACTTAAATTAGCTGCTTTCTTTGCAGGGTAAATACCAAAGGCAATACCAGTTACAAGTGCCATGAGTACAGCAGAAAATAGTGCAGGAAGAGAAAGAGCAAAGCGCATATCCCCTAAAAACTTTGCAGCTACTGCCGTAAGTACAAGACCAATAATTGCTCCTCCTATTATTCCAATACATCCTCCCAGTAACGTAAGAGACACTGCCTCAAGTAAAAACTGTATAAGTATATCTCGCTTACGAGCTCCTAATGCTTTCCGAAGTCCTATTTCTCTCGTTCGCTCAGATACAGCAACAAGCATAATATTCATTATTCCTATTCCTCCAACAAGAAGTGAAACACCTGCGATTAACCCAACAAAAGCTGTAAGCCCCATTGTAACCTGACCAATTATTTCTGTTGCCTGCTCTGCACTACGTGCAATGAAGTCATCTTTATCTGGATCTTCATCTGGATTATCTATGCTATGACGCTGACGAAGTGTTGATTTAATATCTGCAAGCGCAAGATCATCATCTCCTTTAGATTTTAAACTCATGTAGCTTAAAGTTTTTTGCCCTGTAGCTGCTGCCGCTGTATTAAATGGAACATATACTGGAGTATCCATATCTTGCATTAAGGCAGAACCTAAGGTTTGCATAACACCAACAACCGTATATGACCTACTGGCTATTCTTATTTTTTCTCCTAACGGATCTTGGTCTCCAAATAAGTCTTGTGCCGTTTGCCATCCAAGTACTGCTACATTACGTGCACCCTTTTCATCGTTGCTATCTAACAGTCTTCCTTTTTCTAACTTTAACCCGTAGTTATTAAAAAAGTTTGATACTGTTCCAAAAATAAATGGAGTTACTTCTTCTGTGCCATACTGAACAGATTCTGTTAAAAATATTACTGGAGCAACACTTTCTACAGTGCTTAGTTTTTCTACTGCTTCAAAATCTTCATAAACAAGACTGTCTAATGTTCTGCCAAATTTTTCAAATCCAGTTGGATATACTTCTATTAAATTATTAGAAAAAGATTCTACCTGATCTAATATATACGCTTCGAATGTTCTTCCAATAGATACCATAAGCACTACACTCCCTACTCCAATAATTATACCGAGCATTGTAAGCAGAGAACGCATTCTATTTATAGTAAGCGCTTTATAAGCCGCTGATATGGTATCTGAAATAAGCATTTTATTCGTAGCGAAGTGCGGACATAGGAGAAAGTTCTGAAGCTTTTTTTGCAGGATAAATACCAAAAATCAAACCTGTAAGAAGTGCCATAAGCAAAGCTATAAACATAGCAGGAATAGAAAATTCTAATGTATAACTATCTAAGAATTTATTAATAATTGCCGCAATTAAAGATGCCATACTTATACCAAGTATTAGTCCAATTATTCCTCCTGTTAAGGTAAGTGCTACAGCCTCAAAAATAAATTGCCAAAGAATATCTCTTCTTCTTGCGCCCAATGCTTTTCTAAGTCCTATTTCTCTCGTTCGTTCTGTAACAGCAACAAGCATAATATTCATAATTCCTATTCCTCCTACAATAAGGGAAATACTTGCAATTGTTGTTATAAACATAGTAAGCCCAAGTGATACTGCTCCTAGTATGTCGTTTGCTTGAGCAGAACTTCTTACTAAGAAATCATCTTTTGTATCATCATCTTCTGGGTTGTCTATATTGTGCCTTATTCTAAGTAGAGATTTTACGTCTGCAAATGCTAGGTCTGCGTCTGAAACTGTTTGCATGGTTATTACATTTACATATTTCTGACCACTTTGAGATTTTGCAGTAGTAAGAGGAATATAAACAAACTCGTCTGCATTTTGAAAAAACTGAGTTCCTATGGGTTCTAGAACTCCTACAACTGTATAACTTCTATCTCCCATTTTAATTCTTTTATTAAGTGCGTCCACATTCCTAAATAACTCATCTGCAATATCCGAACCGATAACAACAACATTTCTTGCACTATCTAAGTCTGCATCTTCTAGTATTCTTCCTTTTGCTACTGGCATCTCTCTATTTTTAAAATAATAAGGCACCGTACCTATAACTCTAGGGCTTGCCTCTTCTCTTCCAAAAGTTGCTGATGGTACTTCTAAAAATGTTGCTGGTGCAATGAATTTAACAGTTGATAGTTTTTTAAGTGCATCAATATCATCATAAGTTAAACTGTCGTAACCCGCTTGCACAGAACCCTGTGGCCCTTCTTGTTGTCCAGGAAATACAACCATACTGTTTGCTCCTATAGAACTTATTTGTGAAAGAATTAAATCTTCCATACTTGCTCCTACTGCTGTCATTAAAACCACAGAACCTACTCCTATTATTATTCCAAGCATAGTGAGAAGAGATCTGCTCTTGTTTGCACCAAGCGCACCAAAAGCCGATGATGTTAAATCATTTATTTTCATTATTTAATAAGAGATTTTTGCTTTCTTGCATTTACTTGCGAAATATTCTTTTTATCTGATTCTACTCTCCCATCTAATAATTTAATTATTCTACTAGCATGAGCAGCTGTAGAATGCTCATGAGTAACTAAAATAATAGTCCTATTGTCATTTTCATGAAGCGTTTGGAGTACTTCCATAACTTGATTCCCCGAAGCGCTGTCTAAATTACC
>DAOWDW010000100.1 GCA_030638845.1 Candidatus Peregrinibacteria bacterium
AAAGAAAAACTATAGAACGTTTTGCAGAAGATATTGCTTCTTGCGTATTAAATGAAAAAAAGGCTAAAGAAGTATCTGTAAGAATAGAAAAATTTGTTATCCCAAATACAAAAAGTGTTGCAGTAGAAATAAAAAGATGTAAATAAAATGATACAATAAACAAGAATTTTATTATAAATAATGATTCCTGTTTACCTTGGCATAGGCTCGAATATAGATTCGGAAAGCAATATAAGACAATGTGCAGAGCACATTAGATACATATGGCCAAATGCCATTTTTTCTAAAGTTTATTTAACAAAAGCTCAAGATAAAGAGCATCAAGAAGATTTCTTAAATGCTGTAGTAAAAATAGAAGTAGAAAATAAATCTCCAGAAGAAATAATAAAAAGAACACAACAAATTGAAAATAGACTTAGAAAAAATCCTCCTTACCCAAAAGGACCAAGAACTATAGATATAGATCTTCTACTTTATAATGAAAAAAAAATTACTATTGGAAATTTTAAAATACCTCACAAGAGGATGCACTTGAGAAGATTTGTCTTAGAGCCACTTTGTGAATTACTAAACCCAGCAACGTTGCACCCCACTGTTAATATTCCCATAATAGATCTTCTTGAAAAAACTAAGGAACAACCATGTACAGAGACAGACATTGTTCTATAGTTAACTCATGCAAGACTCTATTAAAAAAATCATTGAATGCATTGGCGAAGACCCACATAGAGAAGGGCTAAAAAACACACCAAAACGTTGGGTAGAAGCTATGAAATACCTAACATCTGGTTATGATAAAAATCTTGAAGAAATAGTAAATGGGGCACTATTTAAGTCAAATACAGATGGAATGATTTTGGTTAAGGATATTGAATGTTATTCACTATGCGAACATCATATTCTACCATTTACAGGAAAGGTACACGTTGCATACATTCCAGATAAACAAATTATAGGTCTTAGCAAAATTGCACGCATAGTAGAAATGTATGCAAGAAGACTTCAGATACAAGAAAGACTGGGGCAAGAAATATGTGATGCATTAGACAGCGTACTTAAACCAAAGGGAATTGGAGTAGTTATAGAAGCAGAACATTTTTGTATGATGATGCGCGGAGTAGAAAAACAACATAGTAAAGCTGTAACAAGCCAAGTAAAAGGATTGTTTAAAAAGGATGCTAGAACAAGGGAAGAGTTTTTGAATCTTATTAAAGGATAAATAATGATTGGTGTATTTTCTCAGCCTACTTTTTCTTTTTAAATACCTTAAAAGTAAACGCATATTCATGCCTTTCATCTGCTTCATGTTTAACTGATGATACCTCCTCCCATTCATCACCAAGTTCTGGAAAATATACATCCCCTTCTATTTTTGCATGCACACGAGTTAAGTAAATTCTATCTGCAATTTCTATCGATTGACGATAAATTTCTCCACCTCCAATTATAAAAATTTCATCGTCTTCAACTTCTTTAGAAATATTCAAAGCATCATCAAGTGATAAAACTATTGTACACCCTTCTGCCTCGTAATCAGCCTGCCGTGTAATGATGATGTTTGTACGACCTGGAAGAGACCTACCAATAGACTCATAATTTTTTCTACCCATAATTATTGGATGACCTGAAGTTTTATCTTTAAAAAACTGTAAATCATCTGGCAAATCCCAAGGAAGTCCTCCATCTCTACCTATTACATTATTTTCACTTGCCGCTACTATAAGGGAAATAGTCATGATTCTTATATTGCAATAGGAGCTTTTATAGAAGGATGCGAGTCATAATTTTCTATAGAAAAATCTTCATACTTAAACGAGAAAATATCTTTAACATCTGGATTTATTATAAGCTTTGGAAGTGCTCTTGTATCGCGAGAAAGTTGTTCGTTAACCTGATCGAAATGATTACTATAAATATGCGCATCCCCAAGTGTATGAACAAAGTCTCCAACTTTAAGACCACACACCTGAGCAATCATATGAGTAAGTAAACTATAACTCGCAATATTAAATGGAACTCCTAGAAATATATCTGCACTTCGTTGATAAAGCTGACAACTAAGTTCGCCATCTGCTACATAAAATTGAAATAAACAATGACAAGGAGGCAAAGCCATTCTTCCATTTTTTGCATTTTCTACAGGAGAAATAGATTCATCTGGAAGAAAAGCTGGATTCCAAGCAGACACTATCATTCTTCTAGAGTTTGGACGTTCTTTTATAAGTTTTATTGTTTCAGATATTTGATCTACAGCACCTCCATCTGGACAAGGAAAACTTCTCCATTGCGTTCCATAAACAGGACCTAAATCCCCTTCTTCTGTTGCCCATTCATCCCAAATCCTTACATTATTCTCTTTTAAGTAAGAAATATTTGTTTCACCCATTAAAAACCAAAGTAGTTCGTGGATTATAGATCTGGTATGAAGCTTTTTTGTGGTAAGAAGAGGAAAGCTATTTCTTAAGTCAAACCGCATTTGGTAGCCAAAAACACTCTTTGTCCCCGTCCCCGTTCTGTCACCTTTTACAGTTCCGTTATCAAGTACATAC
>DAOWDW010000085.1 GCA_030638845.1 Candidatus Peregrinibacteria bacterium
AAAGTATGTAGAAGAAGAAGCTAGGACAAAAAATTCTGAAGAGGTTGAACATTTTTTGAGGTTGGCTATCGCAGATTATTTGGAGCTTCCAGTTCATCTTTTCGTTGACGAATTAAGACCTTTTGACGGGGATTATGAATTCAGAGATGACCGCGACAACTGGAAATGGATGGCCAGTTTTGTAAGAGATTTTAGTCTTCCCGTTGACGTCACTCAGTACATGTCTCTTAGCATGTTAAACCGATCAGACGAAGAAGAAAATCTCGAAAACTTTTCGAAGTGCCTGGACGGTTTTCGTGACGAGCTTAAACTAAAAGCGGGGTCAGACTTCTAGGTACTTGACAGACCGGTTGTAAACGTGCTGTAATAAAAGTATAGGGAGTGGGGAAATGTTTCCCCACTAGTCAAAATCTCCAACAGAGAGAAGAAAGATGAACGAAACCGAGCAAAGGGAAAAGAATTACAAAAAAGTTCCAAGTCTTCAGACTATTAAAGGGGTAAAAAATACGTATAGAGTACGAATGGGCAATTATCGGATTATATTCAAAAAAAATCCATCTGCAGAAAAAATAGAAATTATTGGGATCCGAAGAAGAAACGAATCTACATATAAAGATTTGTAAACATTAACAATCTAATAATAGATTTACATTAGATAGCTTACCTTGATTAAGTGGCTTACCTTGATTAAGTGGCTTACCTTAATGGAATGGCTTGCCATGAAGATTTGCAAAGCAAATTCGAATGACCCGAGGTCGAAAGCCAAGGACTATGAGTGAGGCGCAAAGCGCCGAATCGAATGGTGCCGGGGAGAGGACTCGAACCTCCACAGTACAGAGTACCACTGGCTCCTAAGGCCAGCGCGTCTACCAATTCCGCCACCCCGGCTAATATTGAAAAATGATCAGAGAAATATATTTTAAGCGAGGTATTCACCCCGCTTTAGCGGGACCACCACCCCAACAACGCTAGCATCTTACCACTTTTATAGTATTTAACAGCGATTTTTTTATTAATTTTTAGCTACTAATCAATAAGAAAAGTATTATTCAATTCAATTGAATAATATAATATTAAATTCATAAAAATTTGTGTTACATTGTAATACAAATTACAACTTTCCCTCTTATTTCCCCCAGCAAATTATTGTTGTTGTGAATTATTTTTATCACTTTTTCTCTGCTTTCATTTCTTCCATTCTAACTTTAACTTTTTCAATCATACTTCTATCGACATAAATAACTTTCTCTTCTCCAAATAATTTTTTAAAATAAGCGTCTTCCTCTTGTTTATTGGATATAACAATAGCAGGCAATAATTCATCTTTTCCTCTCCACCTAACTTCAAAGTCAAATTTACCTAATTTGCTTTGGTTTTCTAGGTTAAATTCATCTAAAAATTCTTTTGTTATCTTATTTAATTTATTAATAAGGGCATTTTCCGAGAAGGAATCCATATCTTCTAAATATCCAATTGCATAAACATTTGTTTCATAGGTATTTGCTAACTTCCCCCTATTATATATTATAGTATCAACTTTTTCTTCAATCCTTTCTATATTCTCTTCAAGAATGTAAATTTCATCTTGATTGTTATTATTATTTTTTTCATATTCAAGCTGTTTTTTTGCAAAATTTAATTGTTTTTCTGCATCTCTCATATCAATTCCAGACTGCATTAATTTAATATTTACCTGTTCTTGTTCTGCATTTTTTTCTTGAAGTAATTCTGCTTTCTTTGCATCTACATCTTCAACATCTAAGTCTGCAAGTACCATATCTATTGACCTATGAGCAGAATTCTTTATAAAATTCATATTATTTTCTTCTATTTGTTCTTCCTCAGATAATTTCGGGCTCCCATATCCACCTTCTTCAGAAGCTATATTTAAACTTTCCAAATAATTTAAGGTGGCTTTCTCAAGTTTTTCCTGAGGAACATTTGGATTTGTTAATGCATCATTTAGCTCATTACTTTCTGCCTCGACTATCTCTGCCTTTTCTCTTTCCTTTCTTTCTCCTTCTCTTTTTTTATTTACTTGTCCGTCTACATCTTCAAGAAATTTAATCCCCATTTTACTTAAATCATCTGGCCAATTTTCCCTTATTCTTTTTTGGTCATGCCTAGAAAGAGTGGAAAGAATTTTAATTCTATCTGCTGAACTTTCTGCTGTAAAAAGTCCCATACAAGCTTCAAACCCTTTTGGACTTAAATGGCTTATAACATCTGCATTTTCGCTAAGCATATTTAACATCTTCTCTCTTTCTCCCTCTTCCATTCCATCAAGGGTTTTATACATTATTTCCAATCTATCTTTTGGTATTTTTTTAATAGATTGTTCTATAATGTCATTTCTTTTCTTGGTTATTTTATTAAATCTCTCAGATTTTTTCTCTGGATTTTTTGTTTTTATAGAAAAGATTTCAAAAAGTGTGCGTTGCATTTTTTCACTGTCTGAAAGTGTATCTAGTTTTTCTTGGCTTATACCATTTATTTTAAAAGCTTCCTTGGGCTTCTCGGTCATTAGCTCGGCTGCCTTAAACAGATCTGTACCTTCTCCTTCTACAGTAAGCCCCTTCTCCTCCACTGCTTGGTCTATTAAAGCAATTAGGGCATCGTTAAGGGGAACGTATTTCCCAGGCTTGATAATCGACGGAAGAACGGCATTACTCCTAATAGATTCCGAAGATATAATGTGGGGGGCATATTCTCCAAAATCAATAGACGATTTAATTCGAAAATCTCCCAGTACTTCCGACCCATACTGAAAAATCTTTTGGATAAGTGGATCTTGCCTCATGCGCTCTCCATCTTTCTTAACTTTTTCTCTGCCTTCCTCATTAGTCGAAACTATCGGATAAGCCGATTCAATGCCAAACTTCATAGCTTCCCCTACAGCCGGAACACCTGTTGTATCAGCCTCTTCCTGACGCACACCTTCTTCTTGTCCAACAGTATCATCACTCAATTCTGGTGCAGGAAGAGGCACATCAGAAACATCTTCAGCTCCGGAAGAAGGTACAGAAGGGACTTTTCCTAATTTATAAATAAGCCTTTTCTCTTTTATAAAATTCTGAAAATTAAAAGTATCCATAGTAATTAAGTGGAAGATTCGGAAAAACTAGATTCAATATTTTGGAGTATTACTTCGTCTTCTGTGTCCGACATTATTTCTGCTTTCTTACGCGCTTCTTCTCGCTTTTCTTTTACTGCAGTTTTAACTCTAGTTAACCACTGAACATACAGCTCGTCATATTTCGCAAATGCTACTTTGTAACGTTCCATTCTCTCTTTATGCTCCTCTTCTGTTTCTCCTGCATGTTGTTCCTTAATTTTTGAAAGATTGTCACTTAAAAGGTCTGGTTCTATATTTTTCATTATTCCATCGTAAATTTGTTTTCCGGTAGGAATGGTGCCAGAAGATTTTTGTGTTTGTGACATAGATTTATGTATTTTTTTATTTAACTGTAATCAGATTATTATACCCTAAAATTAGATAATAAGAAAGATACCCAGTCTTATTGCAATCGCATATAAACAGTAATACTCTTAATAGTGTCAATATTCCCCAAAATGACTATGACCAAACTAAGCGAAATTGAAGAATTAGAATGTTGTGAAAGAATTGATACTCCTTTAGAAATAACCATTGAAACACTGCCAGGAACAACAATTAATCCTATATTAAAGGAACTAAAAGACCACCTGGCGGCAGCCCTCTTCCACTCGCCCCGTTGTACAGAACAAGGAGATATAATTGAAAATGGAAGTAATATAGTAAAAATTACGGTTGAAAGAAAATAATCTAAATCCGAAAAAATTATATAATGTTTTAAACTTCAATTCTTCACTTTGTTTACCCTGAGTTTATCGAAGGGCACTCTTCGCTTTTTTCTTCTTTTCTAGTGCCTTTATCTCCTCAGACAAACTCTTAAGCCACTGTACATCTGTCTTAGTCTTTCCTTTCGCAAGACTATTCTCATTTAATCGAATAGATGATCCGCTAATTTTCCATTTAGGATTAACCTGAAGAATTTGCATAATCTCTTTTGCAGATACTGAGCTGTGAAGCTGAAGAATAACATCTCGTTCTCCCATAGCCCCATCCTCCATCTTAACCCTTATTACTCCACTTGCTCTACAGGCAAGCTTAAGACGAAGTATTGCAAATAAATTTTGTACTGGGCGTGGCGACTTCCCAAACTCTTCGAGAAGATCTTGTTCAAATTCTTTTAGAATTGATTCATTTTCACTTCCTGCAAGTTTTTGATATACAGAAATCTTTTCCTGCTCATTTGGAATAAAATATGATGGTAGTAATGCTTCTATAGGAAGTTGAATTTCCACAGAAATATCTTCATGAGATACACCCCTGTCTCCAATTCGTAATTCATCCACAGCATTTTTGAGCATACGCAAATAATGACTTACTCCAACCGTATTCATGGTTCCAGATTGATGTGCTCCCAATATTTCTCCTGCTCCACGTATTTCTAAATCACGCATAGCAACTTGAAACCCACTACCCAATTCACACGCCTCCACAATGGCACGCAAACGCTTCTTAGCATCGTCTTTTAGTTGACGGGTATGGTAGAGGAAATATGCATGTGCCTGAAGGCTACTACGCCCTACACGACCACGAAGTTGATAAAGTTGGGCAAGCCCAAACTTTTCTGCCTCATTAACTATTAAAGTATTCGCCTTTGGTAAATCAATACCATTTTCAATAATAGTAGAACTAACAAGCACGTTATATTTACCGGATTTAAAATCTACTATTCGCTTTTCAAGATCGTCAGATTTCAACTGACCATGACCAACAATAATTTTTGCTTTTGGAATTAATTTTCTAAGCTTATCTGCAAAAGCATCTATAGTTTCTACTTTGTTATGAAGCACAAACACTTGCCCATCTCTATTTAACTCATAAGTTATTGCCTGCACCGTAAGTGCATCTGAATACTTACGAACTTCTGTAATAATAGGAAGCCTACCTGGAGGAGGAGTGGTTATAGTAGTAATATCTCTTAGCTTATGAAGCCCAAGATTAAGCGTACGGGGGATAGGAGTTGCCGTAAGAGTCAATATATCAACCGACGCTCTCATCTCTTTAAACTTCTCTTTTTGCTTTACTCCAAAACGCTGTTCTTCGTCTACAATTACAAGTCCTAAATTTAAAAATTCTACATCTTCCTGCATTAGACGATGAGTTCCTATTACTATGTCTACGTCTCCCTTTCGAAGTTTTTGTAAGGTTTCTCTTTGCTGAGCAACAGACCTAAATCTACTTAACATATCAATTTTTATTCCAAATCCCTCCATTCTTTCTTCAAAATTTCTAAGATGTTGATCTGCCAAAATTGTAATAGGTGCAACAACTGCAACCTGCTTACCATCTTGGACCGCTTTAAATGCTGCACGCATTGCAACCTCTGTTTTTCCAAAGCCTACATCTCCACAAATTAGACGATCCATAGGATGATCATCTTCCATATCTTTACGAATATCTTCTATCGCCTTTATTTGCCCTGGAGTTTCTTGGTACTTAAATTTCTCTGCAAACTTCCTTTCATTCTCTGCGTGGTCTTCGTATGCATACCCCTTCGCTTTTGCTCTAGCTGCATATAAATCCAATAGCTCTTTAGCAATTTTTTCTGTTTCTTTCTTCATTTTATCGGTTACCTTTTTCCATTCATTAGAACCAAGACGAGTAAGAGTAGGCTCCAACCCTTCTTCATATACAAACTTACTTAATTTATCTGCCTGATCTACTGGTACAAAAAGTTTATCATTTTCTGCATACGTTAAATCTAGGTATTCACGAAAAGTCCCATCTATTTCCTTTTGTGTCATCCCCTCAAAATGCCCAATACCATGCTCCATATGGACAACATAATCCTTAGGAGTTAAAGAGGTTATAAAATCTAAGGCCAGTTTTTGTATACTCCTTTGTTTGCCTGCTTTCCGTAAAGAAAATATTTCCCTGTCTGTTAAAAGAGCTACCTTTAGGTCTGGATTCTGGAGAGAGTGCGGGAGTAAATCATCTCCATCTGCACCATAAAAATGTACTGCTCCATTTAAATGTTTGCGGTCTTCTGTAAAATTTATTCTCTCTTCTTTGCAAATACTTTTTAAGTCTTCAATTCTTTTACTAACTACAAAAATACTCCAACCTTGCTGAATTTTATCTTTAATATCATTTAAAAAATCTACAAGTGTATAAAATTTCAAAACCGATAAATACCTTAAATGAACATGGTCTTCTTCTGATTGTGGAAAAGCTGTAAACCTAAGAAGGCTAGCACTAAACGGCGCTTCTAGGTCATCTTGATCATCATAAATTAGTAAAGTAGACTTAGGTAATTGATTTGTAAGAAGATCAGTTTTTTCATAAATAACCGGAAATAGTTCTAGGTTTTCTCCTCTATCTTCTACCTTAGATAAATCCTTATTGTCTACAGAAAAAATCTTTTCAACTTTATCTTCATTAAAAGAAACCCTAAATGGACAAGAAGACTGAACAGGAAAAACATCAAAAACATCCCCCTGCCTTCTGTATTCACCTGGATGAAGATAAATATCTTCTCCATGGGAATATCCACATTCAATCATCCTTTCAACAAACTGTGTAAACTTAATATTTTTTCCTTTCGTTAATACTATTTTCTCTTCATTAAGAGATGAATACGAAGGAAAACTTCGCTCCCAAATCTCTCTAGAAACAATAGAAACACGAGTATTGTCCCCCCGCATAAACAAAAGAAATTCTTGAAGCGCTTCTGAATCTATTTCACCTTCGTTATTTTCTATGGGCTTCAAAATATGTGACTGCATACCAAAAAACTCCAACCAATGTCTTAAGGCCTGCGCATTGGAATCTTTATTTGTTACAAGTAATGCCCCGTGTTCTGCATGGGTAAGAATAGTACTTATGAGTAGTGCTTTTGCAGTTTCGTTAGAAACTCCAGATATGGTAAGTCTCCGCTTATCTAGAAGTAGTTGCGCAAGGTCAGCATGTGTTTTGGGGCCTAGGAAAACCGTTGGTTTCATAATGCTAAAGAAAAACTTGCGGATTGCCGCATAAGAAAAAATGTTTGCTTAAGGAATTATTTAATCCTCTTGAATACGAAGAGGCATTATCAGATGAAGAAATTTTTCATCTCCAGGAACTTGAAAAATCGCAGGATGCATACTATCTATTAAACGCATTTCTACTTCTGGCGCATCTATATGACCTAAGAAATCTAATAGATACGAAGAGCTAAGAGCTATTTTATTCTCTTTACCATTTATTGCAATCTCTAAAGTTGCCTCATCTTGACCTGCTTGAGTTTGAGGGGTATTCATGTGCACATTCTTATCAGAAAAATTAAATGTAAGATTGTTGTTTGCCTCTTTTGCAAAATAATGCATACGTTTTACCGCTGTTACAAATTCTTTTGTAGGAATAGCAGCGGTTGTAACAGTATCTTTTGGAATAATTTGATTATAATCTGGAAATTTACCATCAATAAGCCTAGATAAAAGCGTTGTTCTACCAACCTTCAACTCTATTTGTTGCGCACTTAAAGATACTTCTACCTTCTTGGTCTCATCTTCTTTGTTCTCATCATCTTTTAATGTCTTTTCTTTATTATCAGATTTTTTAGAACTTAAAACCGAACGAAGTTCTTCTAAAACTTTCGCAGGAATTATACAAGAAACATCTTCTTTTGTGGAATCTGAAGGAAGACTTATTTCCGAAAGTCTATAACTATCTGTAGAAACTAAAATTAAATTTCCTTTCTCTGCCCTTAAATAAACACCAGAAAGAACTGGGCGAAGAGTTGTTTTTGCGGACGCGAATGTAACCAAATGAAGCGCCTGAAGCAGGGGTGTGGCATCCAACATAAAGGATGTCTCTTTTGTAATAGGTGAAATTGTAGGAAATTCTTGAGCTCCTTCCCCAGCTATTACTGTCTTTGTATGAGGAGATGTTAGCTTAAGCTGTGTTCCCTCATTTGTCTCAAGAAGAATGTCATCATCTGAATTATATTGAGCAAAATTTAAAAACGCTTTTGCAGGGACAGTAATTGCTCCTTCGTTTTCTATATCTGCTTCAAAGCTTGTAATAATACTTAGTTCTAAATCTGTTGCACTTACTGTGCATCTTTTTCCTTCTGCTTCCAGTAATATATTCCCAAGAATTGGAAGGGCTTGTTGTCCACTTATCGCACGAGATACAAGTTGGAGTGCTTGGTGTAGTTGTGATGTTTTACAAGAGAATTTCATGGAAAACTTTTCTTTAATAAATAATAAGAATTAATAATATATATTATTAGTAATAATAGTAGTACCTAGTTTTTTACTAATATTTATAGTGTATTGTGTGGAAATATCTTGTAAAGGAAAAGTATCATTTTCCTTAGTTTGCGCATATTTAACACAAGTAGTTATTCGTTTGAACAAATGATTTATGTAAACAAGATGTGGAAAACTTGTGGAGAAAGTCATGATAGATGGCTTAAGAAGGAAAAATAGAGAACTTGGCTATTTTAAGCCAAGAAAGAGGAATGGCATGGAAAACTCTTTGTAAGATGTGGATGTGGGGGGATAACTCTTTCCACATAAAGTTATTCAATTACAGACTCTTTATACACATTACGCTCATTTGCAGAAGGGGTAGAATCTCTATTCTCCTTTATAGTTATTTCTCCTTTTTTCATACAAACAAAACTATTATTTGGAATATCTGATTCAATATATGTTCCACCTGCAACAAAAGATCCAGAGCCAATCATGCAACCAGGGTTAATTCCAATTTGAATACCAAGTCGAGAATTGCTTCCAATTATTGCCCCAAGCTTAGTTCTGCTACTAGATACTTTATTGCCCTGTATAACAGGGGTAATTATCTTTTCATCCAATCGGAAATTGCCAGTTGCACACCCTGCTCCAAAAGAGACATTATTGCCCACAACACTATCACCTATGTAAGTTATATGTGTCCAAACATCGGTGCCAAGCACGCTTCCCTTTACCTCTGTGGAAAATCCAACAACAGAATTTTTGCCAATACTTGCATCTCTTACCAGTGCATTGTTTGCGACAATAGAGTCTTTCCCAATAAAACATGGCCCCTTTACCATTGCGCCTGCAAATACCTTTACCCCTTTAGAAATAATTACATTTCCTTCAATATTTGCAGAAGGATGAATTTCTGCAGAAGGATGAATTTGAGGTTCAGAAATTTCATCAAGCAAAAGTTTCAATACTCCTAGCATATGCCATGGGTATTTTACTGCTTGCCATTTGCCTTCATATGGACAAGCAACATATTCTTTTTTACCAAAGCATTTCTGAAGAGCTTGTTCATATCCATCATCTCTAGATTCATCAATTTCTTTAAGTGTTTCCAAGAGTAAAGATGCATTGTTATGAACATGTGCAACAAGATTTACAAGATTGCTTGGCTCACTCCCCTCTTTTGGTTTTTCTATGATCGAAATAATGCGATTACCTTCCAAAGTTAAATATCCTCCAGGGAAATAACTTTCAACTTTCTGCGCTAAAATAGCTCCCCCTTCAGATTTTTTAGCTACAGCTATTACGTCTTTATATCCATTGGGATCTAACACATCATTCCCACTAACAATAAAAACGGGATTATCACCAACAGAAGGAAGAGCACTCAGCAATGCCCCGCGCATACCTAAATCTAAATCTTCTTGTTCTATAATTTCAAGTTTTGGGAACAGTGTTGATGCAAGTTTGATATTGTGAGAACCTCCTACAAGCGTAATATCTGTAATTCCTGCGGAATTTAACCTTTCAACTTGGTGCTCTAAAAGAGTTTTTCCGCAAACTGAAAAAAGATTCTTATCTTGCAGAGGCCAAAACCTCTTAGATCTGCCAGCGAGCAACAACAGTGTTTTCATGGAAATTCGAGGGATATTGTACCATTCTTTGCGGTATGCCGAAGCGAAATCCCCATTCTTTTAAAGCGATTGATTACATTTGGGTGAGGATGTCCAAATCGGTTTTCTTTCCCAGAGGATACAATTGCCAATTCAGGATTCACAGCCAATAAAAAACCAGTAGAAGAAGAAGTTTTACTGCCATGATGCGCAACTTTCAGAATTGATGATGATAGATCAATACCACTCGCAAGTATCTTCTGTTCTGCAATTTCTTCTATGTCACCAGTTAAAAGTATCGAATTGTCATTATAAACAACACGAAGAACAATAGAATCATTATTTGTTTTTTTATGATCAATATCATCATCAAAGGGGAATATCACTTCAATTTTAACTCCGTCACTGGTTTCCATAATCATTCCCATTTTTAATAGATGGATAGGAATATTATTTTTTTCAGCTAGTTTTAAAAGTTTTAAATACCGAGGTTCGTCTTTTTTAGTCCCTGCTATAAATAGTTTTTTAATTTGATAACGATTTAATACTTCAGGAAGTGCAGACAAATGGTCTAAATCTGGATGAGTAAGAACAACATATTCAATTCTGCGCTTAAAAAATGGCATCAAATTTCCTAAGTGTTCTAGTGTAGATAAATCTGGTCCCCCATCAATTAATATATGATTTCCAGAAGGCGTTTGTAAAAGTACAGAATCTCCTTGCCCAACATCAAGAAAATTTACGTGCAACTTTCCGTTTGGCTGCAGGCTTAGTTCTCGAAATGCTAAAAGCATTAAGACGCTCATTATTAATAATATAATGATCAGTTGCCTACGAGGAATTATCAATTTATACAAAAGGGAACAAGAATGAATGGAAAATGGAAAATGATAAATGATAAATAGGTAAAAAAGTACTATGAGAGGAAAAATTTCTCCTAATCTTTCATTCTACATTCTGCATTTTTTCGCGCTCCAAATTCCTCCAACTACAGCAGTAACTATCACCAACCCTGCAGCCACTCCTCCCATTCCAGACTGAGTAAGTGGATGTTTAATTTGCGTTGGAATTTGAGTAGGTACAGACGGAGTATTTATTACGGGTGTAGGCGCAACTGGATCAACTATATTTTGATTAGGAGAGATTGGAAGTTCTATAACATCAAAAACTTCGGTTGAAAGAGGCCCAAGAGCACTTTGTATTCTTAAGCCAAATGCATATTTCGGTGAAATAATTCCAGGAATATCTATACCCCCTATTCCTATCGGTAAAGCTTCTGGTAGTGAAAAATTAATACCACCATCTATGCTTTGTCGAACGATGTATTGTACAGGTGCTTGGCATTTTCCTGTATCTAGTCCCCATCTTGCCTGTACAGTAAATGTCCCATCTGCCTGAGCAATCCCTTTTAGGTGCAGATTTTTAACAGGTTTTGGCAAAGACATTTCGGGAGTGCACTCTGCTGGTTGAGGATTTGTAACAGTAACCTCAGCAGCATCTCCTATTTCTGTAGAAGAGGATGGGCTTGAAGATATTTGTTGAACTTTATACTCTTCTCCATTTAAGTGCCCTCTAAATAGAATTTTCCTGTTTACAGAATCTAGTGGAGCACCAGTTACAGACATTAAAGGTTCTGAAAGTTTTACTTGATACACAGCATCTTTTTGCTGAGTTTCTGTACGAACAGTAATTGTATTTTCATATAAATATATACTTGTAATCCTTAAGTCATCTCCATCTGAATCAAAAATATGGAATGCTTCTGGAGCTCTTGTTGGCTCTATGTAAGGAGCAGTATTAAATTGTAAACGGACTTGGGTTGGGCTTAATGCTTCTGCAAGTAGCAAATGGAATGTTCCACCAGTGTCTGCATTTTGCCACACAGGAACAGCTCCAGTATTTACATCTGCTGGGGTAGAGCTACTAGCTTCGGTTGGGCTTATTACATTAAATACTTCGGCTCCATCGCTACTAGACTGCACAGTTGGCATAATTGTCAGTACATCTTCTAGTGTTACATCGTCTTTTGAAAGATCAGATTTCTCTAAAAGAACAAATGCTTCTTCTAAAAATACACTACTTTCTTCTCCTTCCTTATTTACCGCAAGAACAGCTAAATAAACCTTAGCAGAGGCAGGCTTTGCAGTAAGAGCGTGTTCGGTTACTGCTCCATCTGTTGCTTCATAGTCGTCATATGCTCCACTATTCTCTAAAATAGATCTGCTACTAAAATATACTCTGTAATAATCTATTTCTGGCACAGAATCCCATGTAACTATAATTATTCCATCTGAGTTTTTTGCAGTTATATTTTGTACTGCGACTGGACTGGTAGCATGTGCTGTTGTGCTTGCAAGCAGTAAAAATACTGCAATTAAAGATGCAAAAAAAGTCCTGTGCCTACG
>DAOWDW010000046.1 GCA_030638845.1 Candidatus Peregrinibacteria bacterium
AGGAAAGCTATTTCTTAAGTCAAACCGCATTTGGTAGCCAAAAACACTCTTTGTCCCCGTCCCCGTTCTGTCACCTTTTACAGTTCCGTTATCAAGTACATACTGGAGGAGGTCTAAGTAAGTTTTCATAGTATGAGTGTAAAATGTAAAATCCAGAGTAAAATACTACAATTATTATTGTATTAGAAAAAAAGAAACTCGTACAAATTATCTACGTGCTAGAAAATTAATAAGCTCTATTTCAGAAGGACTAACTAAAATAGCAGAAATATTTCCATTATCATCCAATCTTACGAAAGTGTCTTTTTGAGAAACATTATATTTATTTCGCATTTCTACTTCTTTATCAAAATCTACTTTATAAACACTAACTGGAATAAAATTATTGTTATACCAAGATATAAGTCTTAATTCATGCTCTTCACATTTTGTACAATCAGTACCCGTAAAAAATAGAATATCCGCGTTTCCATCTTCTAAAACCTCCTCTTTAAACGTATCAAAACTCCCTTCCTTTCCAACATACTCTGAAGGAATTACTATAGAAGACTTAGATGATGTAGAATTATTAGTTGATTCTTTTGGCAAAAAAAGATTACATCCGGAAAGTAAAAGCAATGTAACAATTCCAACAGTAATTATCCGTTTTTCCATATGAAGAATAGGTAAAAGTACGTATTATAGTATACTACTCTTTTCTCTCTCGTACAGAGAAGCTTGGACATCTATCTACAAAAATACATTTATTGCAAGCTGGAGATTGTGCAGAACAAATAGACCTTCCGTGTGCTATTAATAAATGTGAAAGCTTTGCCCAGTCCTTTTTTGGAGTTTTTCTCATCATATCTTGTTCTATTTTTTTCTGATCTTCCTCGTCTGTTAATCCAAGCCTACGAAGAAGACGAATATTGTGTGTATCTATTGCAATTCCCTCCATAATACCAAAAGCTGTACTAAGCACTACTGCAGCAGTTTTCCTTCCTACACCTTTTAGTTTTACCATATCTTCCATTGTTTTAGGTACTTCTCCATTAAATTTATTGATTATTATTCTACAACTTTCCTGAATAGAAACTGCTTTCATTCTAAATGTTCCACAAGAACGTATATCATTTTCTAATTCCTCTATTGAAATAGAAACAAAATCTCCTGCCGATTTATATTTTATAAATAAATCTTTAGTAACAATGTTTACACGCTTATCTGTGCACTGAGCTGAAAGAATTGTTGCGACTAATAATTCTAAAGGATTACTCCAATTTAATGTGCAATCTGCATTTGGATACAAATCTTTTAATTCTTTAATAATAGTCTGGACATCCATAAGAGCATTATAGTCTTATTTTCGGATTTCAGATTTTTTGATACCAAGTAAACTATCTTCTACTAGCAACAATATATTATTACTGTATATTTGATATCCATGATTTTTCCTACCTTTACAGTTTTCGATACAGAAACAACAGGCTTAAATCCACAGCGTGGGGACAGAATAATTGAAATAGCAGGTTTAAGAATAGAAAATGGAATTATTGATGAAAAAAATATATTTACAGAGCTTGTTAATCCAGAAAGAGAAATCCCTTGGGAAGCTAAAAAAGTGAATAAAATAGAAGATGAAGAAGTAAAAAATGCTCCGACTATAGATCAAGTTCTTCCTAGATTTTTAGAATTTGCCAAAGGATCTATATTAGTAGCTCAAAATGCTCAATTTGATATGGGATTTTTAAACGAAGAAAAAAAGCTATGCTGGGGTTACATAGAACTTCCCGAATGTATTTGTACAATGCGCCTTAGTAGAACACTTTACCCTCAAGATTTCCGACACAATTTAGATGCCATAGCCACAAGATTTGGACTAGAAATGCCACAAAATCGCCATAGAGCACTTCCAGATGTTATTTTAACTGCTCAGGCACTACTAAAAATGATTAAGGAAGGAAATATAGAAAATATGGATATATTGAGAGATAAAGCAGGAATAGGATTAATAAAACAGTTGCGCAGTTAAGCAATAAAACAGTTAATTTTTGGGTATACTGCTTCACTGGTACACTGGTATACTTCTTTCTCATGGCTGTACTTCAAATAATTACTGGCGCCAACACTCCTGTTTTACGGAAAAAAACGGAAATAATTCCTAAGGTTACAAAAGAAATTAAAAAACTAATAAAAGACATGAAAGAAACTGTACCAGCAGAAAAAGGTGCAGGGCTTGCAGCTCCTCAAGTTGGCGTATCTTTAAGACTTAGCATTTGTATGTTAGATGGAAAATATGAAGCAATAATAAATCCAAAAATTCTATGGAAAAGCGAAGAAACTACTATTGATGAAGAGGGGTGTTTAAGTCTCCCGAATATTTGGTTAAATATTAAAAGACATAATGAAATAATACTTAATTACTTAGACGAAAAAGGTAAAACACATGAGAAGAAATACTCAGGATTTGATGCACGCGTAATCCAACACGAAGTAGATCATTTAGATGGAGTACTGATTGTAGATTATTAGTGACAAAGACAATAAACATCCGTACTAAAAAGATGACATCATTAATCCAGCATTCTACAATACACGTATAAAATGCCAAAGCTAGAAGCAATAATAGGCCTAGAGGTACATGCACAAATGAGTACAAAAACTAAAATGTTTTGTGGATGTAATAACGATGCATTTGGCAAAGCGCCAAATACAACTGTTTGCCCTATATGCATGGGGCACCCCGGCACCCTTCCTGTGCCCAATAAAGAGGCCATAACAAAAGCTGCAAAGGCATCTTTAGCAATTGGTGGAACAATAAATGAAAATAACCATTTCGATAGAAAACATTATTTTTACCCAGATTTACCTGCTGGATTTCAAATTTCTCAATACGATTTTCCGCTATCTAGTGGAGGAAAAGTTGAGTATTCAATTAGGGATGATAGCGGACAAGTTATAAGTAAAGGAGTATGTGGAATAACCAGATTACATATGGAAAACGATGCAGGGAAACTTACACACAGAGGAAGTTCTACGCTATGTGACTATAATCGAGCAGGAACACCTTTAATGGAAATAGTAACCGAACCAGATCTAAGGAGTGCACAAGAAGCAGTTTCTTTTGTAAAAGAATTACGAAGAATTCTTATTGCTGTAAATGCATCGGACGCAGATATGTTTAAAGGAATGATGCGCTTTGACGCATCAATTTCCTTACGAGAAAAAGGAACAGAAAAATTAAACCCTCGCAGTGAAATAAAAAATCTTAACTCATTTAAAGCACTAGAGAAAGCGCTAAAATACGAAGAGAACAGACTAAGAAAAGAATGGGATAACAATGGTGGTCCCATAAAAAATGACATAACAGTTGGCTGGCAAGACGATCAAGAAAAAACAAAAATGCTAAGAAATAAAGAAACAGCAAACGACTATCGCTACTTTCCAGAACCAGATATTCCACCTCTTCATTTTACAAAAGAAGATATAGAAAATTTAAGGAAACAACTTCCATCTCTTCCAAGTGAAAGAAAAAAGCAATACATGGATATGAAACTAGATGAATCTATGGCAATGCAAATAATAGATCAGCCAGAACTACAAAGAATTTTTGATGCTGTCTTCAAAAATACTAATGATGCAAAAAGAGCATCTGGGCTAGTACTAACTCAACTAGTTGGATTTATAAAATCTAATGAAAAAGAAATAAGTGACGCACCATCTCCAGAAGCAATGGTTGAACTAGTAGAGAAAATTGATGAAGGGACAATTTCTGCTAATGCTGGAAAAAAAGTACTAGAAAAAATGGTCACAACTGGAAAGAGTGCATCTCAAATAATTGGAGAAGAAGGCATGCAACAAATAAGTGATGACGGTGCTATAGAAAAATTAGTTCAAAAGGCTATTGATGCAAATCCACAAGCTATAGAATCTTTTAAAAACGGTAAAGAAGCCGCTCTAGGAGCCATAGTTGGATATATTATGAAAGAAAGCAAAGGACAGGCAGATCCTGCTAAAGTGAATATAATGTTAAGGAAAAAACTTAGCTAATACTCTTTTTTAATAATCAGAATTTAGCTTATTGGTTATTGATTTATTCATTTATTGATTTTTCTCAATTATCTCCAGCTTCCTCAGCGTCTTCAGACGCTTTATCGTCTTCAAATGCGCCCACGGAAGGACGCTCTCATGGTTTTGTTTATATTTATTTCTTTCATTTC
>DAOWDW010000110.1 GCA_030638845.1 Candidatus Peregrinibacteria bacterium
GAAGATTGCTGAATATTTAGTAGAATACAATTCTATTCGTCCACATCAATCATTGGACTACAAAAGACCTATTGAGATATATTCCAAACAGTTCTGTCCTACTAAGTCTGGATTGCACACGATGTATGTAACTCATACAATGACCTATCTTAATCCCCCACTTTCTGATATAATAATCAGATGCATCTAGACCCAGAAAAAATATTTTCAACAGGATTCGATATGGGTGCGTCTGACGTACACATAAGTGTTGGTCAGCCAATAATGTTTCGGATAAATGGAGATTTGACTCCACAAATGAAAGAAAAGCTAAAAAAGACAGATGTTGATGCACTTATAAAATCACTTCTTGGAACGACTTTATACACAGAATTTAAAGCAAATAAGGAAATAGATACAAGTTACGAGCTAAAAAGTGCTGTTCGTGTACGTATAAATTGTTTAGTTTCCAGAGGAAATTCTGGACTTGTTGCCAGACTTATTCCACCAGAAATTCCATCATTAGAAGACCTAGGACTAACAGATATTTACAAAAATATATGTAATGCTCGTGACGGACTAATTTTATTTACAGGGCCAACTGGAACAGGAAAATCTACTTCTCTTGCATCTATTATAAATACTATCAATCAAGATAGACCTGCTCATATTGTTACACTGGAAGATCCTATTGAGTTTGTTTATCCGCAAGGAAAAGGACTTGTAAGACAAAGACAATATGGAGATGACTTTTTATCTTTCCCAGAAGGTCTTAAAAGAATACTAAGACAAGACCCAGATATAGTATTGGTTGGTGAAATGCGTGACTTAGAAACTATATCTACAGCCCTTACACTTGCAGAAACAGGGCACATGATATTTGGAACACTCCACACGCCAAATGCCGCTCAAACGGTAGATAGAATAGTGGATGTATTTCCTCCTCATCAGCAAACACAAATAAGAACCCAGCTTTCGCTTTCTTTAAGAGGAATAGTAGCTCAAAGGCTTCTTCCAAAGGCTGATAGAAAAAAAGGGCGGGTTGCCCAACGGGAAGTACTAGTAAATACAATGGCTGTAGCAAATATAATACGTGAAGCTCGTACTCCAGAGCTTGTATCTGTTATGCAAACACACATGAAAGATGGTCCAATGTGCACATTTGAACATAGTGCAAAAATGCTACTTGAAGAAGGATTGATAGATGAAGAAATTCATGACTGGGCTTCTAAGTCTGTTTAAAGAACACAAAATAAGAATGAAGAATGAATAAAAAAATTCTATGCATTTTTTCCATATACTTAATAAAGCAATACACAGACTACTTTCTTCCTTTACCGTCTCTCCAAGATTTATGGCTAAAATATGTTTTAATTATATTTCTCCACTGGAATTTTTACTGATCCAATTAATTCGGGGGCTAACTAAAGAAGACATATACCTTGCTTTAGAAAAACTTAATCGGTTTCTAGATTTAAATAAGGACTGACCCCCTCCTCTCTTTCTCCTCCCGCCCCACTTCGCCAAGGCTACGAGAGGGCAGGCTGGGAGGAGAAGTAGTCTATGTATTGTTATATTGTGATTGATGTTGATTATTTCTGAGAATTTTTTTATATAGATTTTGTAATTTTCAAAGAAATAATCTTTTTTTAATTGTTGCATTTATAAGTTGAAATTATCTGATACTTTTCAAATTAATTATCTATAAAGTGATTGGCTATTCAGCGAATCTATATTTCTTGAATATATTTTGTATTCATAATCTATACTAGATATTATCTACTATAAAACATAACTATCAATTATTAAAATGTTAATTAAAATTATGATCCAGTAAAGATTTTGTACATTCTACTTTTCAATTGGTAATGTAAAATTTCCTTGGTGATCACATATTGTATTCAAAGTAAAAAATATTGATAACAGAAAGAATGCAAACGTGTATTGACATGTCGCATGTACTACACACAAAATATATGCCTTGAATATTCACCTATCCCTTTTTCTCTTTTAATATGTCTCAGCAATCCCAACCAGCACTAAATCTCCAACATGAAATCTTTGTATTAGATGCATATCTCGAAAAATTTTTAGATGCTACAAAAGCAAAAACTATATCTAGAAAAGTAATAGATGCTTTGCTTAAAGCACTAGATATGGAAGAACTAGGACCACTTCAAATATACGACGCAGTAGATTTACGTGCGCCTGGATGGTCTTTTATTGTTCCAATTACAACTAGCCATATTAGCGCTCACTATTTTGAAAAACCTGGTCGTCAGCCAAATATTCGAATGGATATATACAGCTGTAAAAATGTTGATTGGAAAAGAGTAATAAATGTTTTAGATGAACATCTTGGTCTTGCAGATTGGCGTGGCAACTTTATACACAGAGAAATGGAAGAGGAAGATGCACGTGAAATATTAGACATTAAAGGTGTTGGTACAACGGTTACATCTCAAAGCCCACTAGTTTCTTTGCAAGATTTTGCAATGCAATCTATTAAAGATACTGCTTCTGTTAGGAATATAGAAAAAGTTGGAGTGTAGTAAATAGTTTACTTTTTGTTTCACATTTTTGGATTTTTACTGATAAACTTCCTTCTTGTTCAATGTCTTCAATATCTTCATTCCTCGAGCAAAATTTTAAGCATTTCAATGCACGCGAAGCACTAGATGCCGCGAAAACATGGGTTACTTTTTGTAACAATGGAGGCAAAATGATGGTTTCTTTAGCTGGTGCCATGAGTACTGCAGAAATTGGTAAAACACTTGCTCCGCTAATTAGAGCTGGAAAAGTGCATTCAATATCCTCCACTGGAGCAAATATTGAAGAAGATTTGTTTAATCTTGTAATGAATAAAAGTTATAAACTTCAACCAGAATGGAGATACTTAACAATGGAAGATGATTTAAAAACTCGTGACGAAGGAATGAATAGGGTTACAGATACATGCATTCCAGAGAATGTTATGCTAGAAATGCATGCTGCACTAAGAGTTTTATGGGCAGATGCAGCTGAAAAAGGAGAAAGTAATTTCCATTACGAATACTTCTTTAAATTGATTAGAAGTGGATTTTTTGAGGGGAAAAATGATGTTCCTATGGAAGATTCTTGGGTAGTTGCCGCCGAAGAAATGGATATACCTATATTTACACCAGGAATGGAAGACTCCACTCTTGGAAATATGTTCTGTGCGGATGTAATGCAAGGAAAAGTAAAAAGCCATAGTGCAATGAAAAGTGGAACAGAATTATTTGAACACTTAACTAACTGGTATAACGAAAATCAAAAAGATCATGAAATTGGCTTTTTCCAAATTGGAGGAGGAATAGCAGGAGACTTTGCTATGTGTGTAGTCCCCGCTCTTATACAAGACCACGAACTCCCCTGCCGCCGTTGGCGCTACTTCTGTCACATTGGTGACGCAACCACTTCGTACGGCGGCTACAGCGGATGTCCACCAAATGAAAAGGTAACATGGCATAAATTGGATGCAGATACTGTTAATTTTACTATTAATTCAGACGCATCTATTGTTGCACCTTTAGTATTTCAATATGTTATGGAAAAACATAGGGAGGAAACTGCTGGAGCAATTGTGGAAGAGAAAGCAAAAGAAATGGCAGGAAGTGAAAGAAGTAAAGTAAATGCGAAAATAAAGTAAATAACCTTAAGAGCTACTTAGCTAGCTACAGATGTATGAAAGCTAAAGAAATACGAAAATGAAAGAAGTGAAATACTAAAATGAAAGAATAATTTTACTTTATTTCTTGATTATGATTATTATTCCTTGTACTCTTGTAACAGTACATCACTATCTTTTATGAATTCTTATTCCATCCACAATCTTATTTCACTACTTATTTCTGAGAATATAAGTAACGAAGAACGTGCTAAGATCTTTCAAGAACTTGTAAATAGACCAATTACTTCCGATGCAATTAATGAAGGACGCAAAGCATTACAAGAACATATGGTATCTATCCAACTATCATCAAATGCTATAGATACTTGTGGTACAGGAGGCAGTGGCAAAAAAACAATAAATACTTCGACAATAATTGCTTTTTTAGTTGCCGCTGCAGGTGGAAAAGTCGCTAAGCATGGAAATCGATCTGCCAGTGGAAACTGTGGCTGTTTTGATCTTCTTGATCATCTTGGAGTAAATATTGATTTAACATTAGAACAAGAGAGGAAATTATTTAACGAACTAGGAATAGTCTTTCTTTATGCTAGAACTCACCATCCTGCTATGCGCTTTGTAGGTCCATTACGTAAAGAATATGGAGGAAAGACTATATTTAACTACTTAGGACCACTTTGTAATCCTGCAGGAGTTACTAAGCAACTTGTTGGAACTGGAAATAAAGAAGACGCTTCACTCATTGCTGGTGCAATCCAAAAATCTACAAAAGATCTTTCATTTATTGTAACTGGAGAAGATGGCTTGGATGAAGTTACAGTAACAGGATCTACTAGAATTCTTAAATTGCAGAATGGATCTTTATCAAAAGAAAAATTCTCACCACAAGATATTGATCTGGAAAAATTTTCTTCTAGTGAAATAGAAGGAGGAAGGCCAGATGAAAATACAAAAATATTTCTAGAAATTATTAAAGGAGAAGGAAACGAAGCAATAAAAACACTTGTTCTTGTAAATGCATCATATGCCTTGCTACTTACAGATCTTGTATCATCTCTTCCAGAAGCTTTGGAACTTGCTAAGCAAACGCTTCATTCTGGAAAAGTCTTTGAGGCATTTGAGCAATATCGTGAATTAAGTAACTCATCAATAAAATGAGCATCCTTTCAAAAATACTTGAGGCAAAGCGCAAAGAAGTATCTGATATGCCAGAAATATCTGATGATTTTATATGTAATCGCAAAAGCTTTATAGAAGCTTTGCGATCTGAAAAGCCCGCATTTATTGCTGAAATAAAACCAAAATCGCCTTCAGTTGGAAATATACTTTCATCTGAAGCCATACCAGAGATAGTAAAAACATATAATGATTCTGCAACAGCAATATCTGTTTTATGCGATGAAAAGTTTTTTGGTGGTGGATTTGATCTTCTTTTACAGGTTTCCGCGCAGACGGATAAACCCTTGCTTGCAAAAGAATTCGTTATAAGTGAAAAACAAGTTATGCAGGCAGTTATTAACGGAGCAAGCGCCATTCTTCTTATTGCTGCAATTCTAGAAATGACTGACCTAATAAAACTAATTCGAAAGGCTTCTAGTGTTAACTTGAGTATTTTGCTCGAATTACATTCTGTAGATGATATAGAAAAGGCATCCTCAGCAATGAAAGAATTAGCTAAGGAAGAACGTCAAAGAATTGTTTTTGGTATAAATAACCGAAATTTGGATTCGCTTAATATTTCACTTGAGACAACTGCGCAGCTTGCCCCAAAGGTGAAGTCGATTATTACAGATAATAATCTATTGATTTCTGAAAGCGGAATAAAATCCGCGGAGGATATTCATAAACTTTCTACATTTGTAGATGGCTTTCTTATTGGAACATCTATTCTTCAGTCCTCTGATTTTAAGTCTTTCTTTTCTTCCCTTAAAACTGCATGCAACCAAAAGTAAAATTTTGTGGCATGACCGAAATATCAAATATCCATGAAGCTGAAAAGTTAGGAGTAGATTTTATTGGACTTATTTTTGTTCCATCTTCTCCGCGCTCAATTTCATTTGAGAGCGCGAAATCTTTAAGAAAAGAGATTGTAAAAGCAAAAGCTGTAGGAGTATTTATGGATATGCCTTCTGAAGAAGTAAATAAATATTGTTCTGAGCTAAAGCTAGATTTCGCACAGCTTCATGGAGTTCCAAATTTAGATCTTTGTAAAGAAATCAATATTCCTACTATCCAAGCATTTAGAGGTGTGCCAAATGTAGAAACTACAGAAGAATTTCTTGAAATTTGCCAATACATACTAATTGATAAAGCTGACAATGAAGATGAGGCGAATTTCTCTAAAATTGCAGCTCTCCCAAATTTAATTAGATCAAAGCTTTTCCTAGCCGGAGGTCTAAATTCGGAAAACATACAAAAAGCAGTCGATATGGTAAATCCTTTTGCCGTAGACTGTGCTCGTGGGATAGAAATAGAACCTAGAAAGAAAGATACTACAAAAATGCTTTCATTTATTAATAATCTTCCATCAACATGAAATCTCTTGGTCAATATGGTAAATACGGCGGATGCTATGTTTCAGAACTACTTGTTCCTGTTCTTACGGAAGTTGAGGAAGCATTTTTGAAGTACAAAGATGATGAAGAATTTAAAAAAGAATTTTCCTCACTTCTTTCAGAATTTGCTGGAAGACAAACCCCAATTACAGAATTAAAAAAGTTTAGTAGTGAATGGGGCTGTAAAGTTGTCCTAAAGCGTGAAGATTTGCTTCATGGAGGTTCACATAAAACAAACAATGTAATTGGCCAAGCTTTGCTTGCCATTCGTATGGGGAAGAAAGAGCTTATTGCAGAAACTGGCGCAGGCCAACATGGTGTAGCAACTGCAATGGCTGGAGCACTGTTTGGTCTTCCTGTAAAAATTTTTATGGGAACTAAAGATATTGAACGACAATTTCTAAACGTCCAACGCATGAAAATCTTTGGAGCAGAAGTTATTTCTATTGAAGCAGGTTCGAAATCTCTTAAAGATTCTATTAATGAAGCACTTAGGTATTGGACTGCAAATAGCAAAAATACATATTATGTTTTCGGAACAATTGCAGGTCCTCATCCTTTTCCAAGTTTGGTTGCACATTTTCAACAAATAATTGGAGAAGAGGCGCGAGAACAGTGTCTTAAAAAATACAATAAACTTCCGCATACTATTTGTGCATGTGTAGGAGGAGGTAGTAATGCAATTGGTACATTCAGAGCGTTTTTAAATGACAAAGATGTAAAACTTGTAGGTGTAGAACCTGCTGGTGAAGGAATAGAAACAAATAAGCACGGTGCAGCCCTTTGTAAAGGCAAACCAGGCGCTTTACATGGTTCTTATAGTTATTGCTTACAGGACAAAGATGGACAAATTAATGAAGCTCATAGTATTTCAGCTGGTCTTGATTATCCTGGAGTCGGACCAGAGCACAGCCAATTAAAAGATTCTGGCCGCGTAAAATATGTTGCCGTAACAGATGACGATGCGATGGATGCGTTTCTCCTTCTCACGCGAAAAGAGGGAATAATTCCTGCACTCGAATCTTCTCATGCATTATCTGCAGCGAAAGAGATAGCATCTTCTTTAAACAAAGAAGATATACTTCTTGTTACTCTTTCCGGAAGAGGTGATAAAGATCTTGGTCCTGCAATTAAATACCTTGAACAGCATGGAAAAATCTAACTCTTATTTACAGGCAAGGAAAAAAAAGGGCAAATCGCTTTTCATTCCATTTGTTGTACTTGGTGATCCAAATAAAAACTCGTCTCTTGAGATAGTTAAAACTCTTATAGAAAATGGTGCTAATGCATTGGAACTAGGATTCCCCTTCTCAGATCCTCCAGCAGACGGTCCTGTTATTCAAGCCGCAGATATGCGAGCACTTGAATCTGGAATATGCACAGATGACTGCTTTGATCTTTTAAAAGACATTCGTAAGACCACAGATATTCCGATTGGCCTTCTTATTTACTATAATTTGATATTACAAAGAGGGGTTGATCGCTTTTACAAAGACTGCTCTGATGCAGGTGTAAATTCTGTTCTTATTGCCGATTTGCCACTTGAGCATGCACAGGAGGTTGTTCCAATAGCTAAAAAACATGGTATTGCTCCTGTATTTATTATTAGTGAACTTTCGAGTGATGAACGTATTAAGAATGTTGCTGAAATGTCCGATGGATACTTATATGTAGTTTCTTATCTTGGAGTAACTGGTGTTAAAGAATCTGTTCTTGAAGGAAAAATAAAAGATACAATTGATAGGGCAAGAAAGTATACAAATTTACCACTCTGTGTTGGGTTTGGTATCAACAGTGCTCAACAAGCACAAGTGGCAGTAAAGGCAGGAGCAGATGGAGTAATTGTTGGAAGTAGAATTATTAAAGAAGTTCCGAATACGAAAAAAATTGCTCAAATATGTGAGGAATTACGATTAGCAATTGGATAGTAATCTTAAATTTCATGAACAATTTCACGATCTTCATCGAATCGATATTCAATAACTTCATTGTTCTTCTGCCGAAGCATCACGGCTTCCTCTAGAGGTATCTCTTCAATAATCCCACGAATGATGCGGTTTACGCTCTCGTGACCTACTATAACCAATACTTTAGTCTCTTGTTTTAATAATAATTTCAAAGGCTTTTTCACACGATTAAAAACGTCTACATAACTTTCTCCGCTCGGATAATTTTGTTGTACCTTGTTATTCTTTCGAGTCTTAAAGAAATATGGATAAGCTCTTATTATATCCTCTTTTAGCATACTTTCGAATTCTCCAAAATTCATTTCAGTAAGCTCAGGAATTACATCAATTGAACATTGTAAAGCATCAGCAATAATATTTGCAGTTTCCATTGCTCTCCCAAGAGGGCTTCTATACAAGCATTCAATATTTCTATCAGAAATAAATGCGGCAATTTTCCTTGCCTGTTTTTTACCTTCTTCTGTTAATGGCGAATCATTACGCCCTTGATAACGCCCTTCTTTGTTCCATACAGTCTCACCATGCCGTAAAAGAAAGATTACTTTGAGTTTCACGAATTTGGGTTGATGGCACGATTCATTAGGTACGCATCCGCCAACACAATCGCAACCATTGCTTCTGCAACAGGAATAATACGGGGTACAATGCAAGCATCATGACGACCATTTTTTGCGACCTCTCCAAGTGAAGTTGTTGGTTTAACACTAAAATTCAATACAAGATCATCACCTGTTGAAATTCCGCCAAGCATACCACCAAAATTTTCTTTATTGGAAATATATTCAACGCCCTGCATTTCTGCTGTGGCAAATCCAGCACCGTAACTAAAGCCAGTTATCGCTGGAATACTCATAATTGCTTTTGCAAGATTTGCTTTAAGTTTTTCGAATACAGGATCACCTAAATGTTTAGGCATATTTTGTACACGAATTTCAACCAGTCCTCCTGTGGAATTTCCTTCCTTTTTAAGTTTTAGGATATATTCCTCCATCTCTTTTGCCTTGTTTTTATCAGCGCAACGAACAGGGTTCTTTTCTATTTCTAATAAATCGAATTCCTGTGCTTCAAAAGGACCAATTTTAATAGTATAACCTAAGATTTCTACATCTTTAGGCAGAATCTTTTGTGCAACTACTCCTGCAATAACTCGTGCAACAGTTTCACGTCCTGATGCGCGCCCGCCACCACGATGATCTCTATACCCATATTTTTCGGACATTGTCTTATCGGCATGTCCAGACCGAAAGGTTTTGCGTAATAATTCATAATCTTCTGATTGTTGATTTTCGTTTTCAACTATTACAGCAATCGGCATTCCTGTTGTTTTTCCCTCAAAGACTCCAGAAAGAATCTTTGGCTCATCCGACTCATTGCGTGCTGTCGTCACAACGCTCTGCCCTGGTCTGCGTCGCGCTAGCTCCAGCAAAAAATCTTCTTCAGTAAGATCGATTCCTGCTGGGCAACCATCAATGACTACACCGAGGGCTCTACCGTGTGATTCGCCGAATGTTGTAATAAGGAAGATATTTCCGAAACTATTATTTGCCATAGAAGAATATGTAAAGATGATAGTATGATACCAGAATGTAGTTTCGTTGTGATAAACATGGTCTTTTGTTTTCTCTTAGAGAAAACAATACACAGTACGGATTGTCAGTTTTGCTACCCATTATGCTCTTATGGGTAGGTTGGTAGGACATGTGCTGCCTGTTTCTCTTAAGAGTCTCCACAATTGACTTTTTGTATCATCATCAAGATGCTGGATTATATACTCATTTCCTTCAATATCTGGCGAAGGTGCCCAGCCCGAATCATGTGTTGTATTATTTATAAACAATGTATGAATTACTGCTTTAATTCTTTCACCGTATCTACTAAACGAGTCTCTTGAACTCCAGAGTTGACTCATTGAAAGTATTTCAACCCCAATATTGATTAGTTCAGCCACGCACTGTTTATATTTTTGATTCATCAAATAGATGTTCGTGGCTCTAAAATGTGTGATTGTGCATCATCATGAAAATAAAATGTGAAAGATACTAAATATCTTATTCTGGCTCTTGAGCATTTAATGCTGTTTTGGGAAAAGTAATGGAAGCACTTACCCTGTCTAGATCGGTTGCCATTTTGCGGAAATCCACTTCCTGATCCGTAATACCAATATCGAATTGTGCTATGGAAGTACCATCTCCATTCTCAATAATCCGAGAATCAAGTGCATTCATGTCTATTTGATGCAAGTCATGCATAATACTTAGTACGTCGCGTAGAACGGCTGGTTTATTTGGGACTGTGACTTGAAAAGAACGCAGCCGTAGATTCCCGAGTCGCACAAGTGCTGTTTCTGTTCGTTCAGTCATCTCCTTTCTCCACGAACCATTAGGATCCAAGAGATTCACATCACGGGTAAATTGTGCAGATAGTTCCTCTCGATCTGCTGCACCAATAATTCTACCTATTGTTTCCTGTATACCTCCTAACAATCGTTTTCCAAGCTGAGTCTGTAACGCTGTTGTGATGATACCCGAGGATACCTCTGGTTTTTGAATGCCAATTCGTCCAACACCGAGCTCGGAAAGTAGGTAGTTCGCAGGTGCAAGCCGTGAAACATCTCCCATGTTCATTCCTTTTTCTTTCAGACCATTTGCCATCGCATGAATGAGAATGCGGTGTACAAGGTGGGGTACCATCTGCAGTATCACCATCATTTCTGCATGCTGCTCAAAATCTAATTCCTCAGGGCACATGCCCATTTCCATAAAAATCCTATTCGCAACTTGCTGCGCAAACTGCGTGCGTTCTCCAATCGGCATAATAATGACTGTTTGCCCACGTGGTGACGTTTCTGGCTTTACCATAGGATGTGTAGAGCAAACGCTAACGCCATCGTTAGCCACCTCATGAAGTATTGTAGAAAAACCGCTCTTGTTTGTTGCGCAATCAAGAACAGCTTTATCCTCTGATAGCTGACCTCGCGTCTCAATCAACAGCTCGTTTATAACTGGGTCTGGTGTTGCAAAAAAGAGAACGTTGTGTCTTTTTGCAGCTTCAATAATTTCTGATGGTGATGCATCTTGTTCTACTACTTCTACATCACGGAAAATCTCCGTTGATGTTTCCATGATGCGATTACCCCATCCTCCAGCACCACCGTATATGGCAATGGATTTATCTCTAAGACAATCTGATTGTACATGTTGTTCAGACATATTGTAAAAGGTTGGAAATGTATACTAATAGAATAAGACTTTGGTTGTAGGTATACAATGGGCATAAAATAAAAACATAAGACACGCCTTACTTCTTACCTTTAAATAGAGCAAAGATAGGTTCTAAAGTGTTTTGGAACACCTAGTATTTGGTGTGTTTATTGAAAATTTTATTTTCCTCTTTTGAAACAAGATAGTGAATAAACTGCGATACATTCTGGACTTTTCATCTGTTAAATTTCAAGAAATATGAGAAGTCTTTTTATTGGTCGTTGGCTTTATGGATTTAGAACTTTTACACAAGGTATGCTGAGCC
>DAOWDW010000063.1 GCA_030638845.1 Candidatus Peregrinibacteria bacterium
AAACGCTTCATAGATCCATCTGTAAATTTTCCACCAACCCTTTGATCGATTCTATTTGTCATGAAGATTTCTTTGACATCTAGGTGACCTAGTATTTGCTCTTCCTCTACTGGTTCTACCAATCCTTTTACTAACCCCTCTACATCTTCTAGTAATGCATAAACAACATCATACTTTCGTATTTTAACTCCCTCACGTTCTGCTGTACGCTCCACATCTGTACTTACTTCTACTTGGAAAGCAACAACTACACCATCACTAGCAGAAGCCATAATTACATCTGTTTCAGATACACTACCAATACCAGCATGAATAACTTTAACGGCAACTTCACTGGAAGAAATTTTCACTAAAGCATCTTGTAATGCTTCTAGCGAACCATTTGTATCTGCCTTAAGTACAACCTTAAGCTGTGTAAGTTTTCCTTCTGAAAGTCTACTAACTAAATCTGCAAAACTCCTCTTCTTTCTACCTTCTTCTATTTCCTTAAGTTTTTCTAAAAGTGATCTAGCCTCTTTTTCGGAAGATACAACCTGAAGAATATCTCCAGTATGTGGCACAGAAGAAAAACCAGATACTCTAACAGCTGCAGAAAGACCTGCACTATCAAGCTTTTTCCCATTTGAATCCATCATTGTTCTTATTTTTCCCTGGGTAGAACCACAAACATAAGCATCCCCCTGTTTAAGTAATCCTGCATTTATTACTACTGTACCCAGTGGTCCATGAGAAGTGTCTAAATGGCTCTCTATAACCGTTGCAATAGCATTTCTATTTGGATTAGCTTTAAGCTCTGCAAGCTCTGCTATAAGCAATATATGCTCAAGTAGAGTATCTATACCCTTCTTAGTAACTGCACTACATTCTACAACTGGTGTTTTTCCTCCCCAATCCTCTGGCTGAAGTCCATATCCAGACAAATCCCCTTTTACTTTTTCTGCATCTGCATTTGGTTTATCAATTTTATTTATAGCAACCAAAATAGGAATATTTGCCTCTTTTGCATGATTAATTGCCTCTACGGTTGTAGGCATTACTCCGTCTTCTGCAGATACTACAATAACTGCGATATCTGTAATTTGAGCTCCGCGAGAACGCATAGCAGTAAATGCCTCATGTCCTGGAGTATCTAAGAAAGTAATTTTTTTAATATCTTTAGATCCTTTAGGCTTGTATTCAACTTGATACGCACCTATATGCTGAGTTATTCCACCAGCTTCACCTGCAACAACATTCGTTTCTCTAATAGAATCTAAAATAGCAGTTTTACCATGGTCTACATGACCCATAACTACAACAATAGGAGGACGCTCCAAAAGATTTTCTGGTTCATCTTTAAGTAATTCTTCTAAGTTTTTACTTAGTAGATGCTCTACATCTGCTTTACTCTCCATCTTCTGCACATTTACATCTAACTCAGAAGCTACTATTGCTGCAGTATCAAAATCTATAGATTGAGTAATAGTAGCCATAACTCCATTTTTTAGTAGTGCCTCAATTACTTTAGGTACTTGCACTCCTGCTTTTTCTGCAAATTCTTTAACAGTAACCATTTCTGGAAGAAGCACAATCCCCTCCTTCTTTTTAATCTGTTCCTGATTTTTAAGACCTTTTTTCTGTTCCTTTAATATTGAAAGCTCTTTTTCTTCTCTCTCTATTTCTTCTTTTTCTTTTTTTGTTGGCTGCGCAGGTAAATCATCTTCTTGTTTCTTAATAGCTTCTTTAGATACATCATCTAACGTTAGCTTTCTTAAAACATTTAAAGATTCTTTAGATTTCTGCACCTCTTTAGAATCCTTAGCTTCTTTATCTTCTTTAGACTCCTTAGCTTCCTCAACTTCTTCAGCTTCTTCTTCATTTTCTTCATCTTCATCTAGTTCTTTACTTTCTTTTTCATCATCTAACAATTCAAATCCCAAACTTTCCATATCTATGTCCAATCCATTTTTATTTGCAACAAAACGAAGTACTCCTTGAGCCAAATTATCTGGAATTTCTCTATCTGTTGACCTTATTCCAAAATCAACATTTTCAAGCTCCTTTCGGAGTTGCTGACCAGTCATACCCAATGCTTTGGCGACTTGAACGAGACGCATAAAAACTACATATATAGTAAATGTACTTATGCAGTGTAGCTTAATAACAGAAATAGGGAATATTTTTCAATTTATTTTATTTATTTCATTTTCGCATTTTTTTATTTCTTCTATTTTCCATCTATCTCTTCTACAACATCCATCTCAGATCCTTTATCTTTACTCTTCTCCAATGCACTTAATACATCTATACCTTTATCTTTAGCTTCTTCTGCACCCGAAGCTTGCTCCGCAGAGTCTTGCGGAGAGGACTGCACTAATGGTTGTGATTTTGTTTCTTTAGGTTCATTTTTTTCATTTCTTATCTGCTTCTCGCCTCTAACGGGAATCTCATTAACTTCATTATTCCTCTTTTCAAGCCCTCCTTTAAGTTTAGATACACATTCCAGTACAGCAAGATCAAAATTATCAAACTTTTGCACTCTAAAACCTGCGGCCCTTGGATGTCCTCCTCCTCCAAATAATTCTCCAACAAGTTCGCTTACATCTATTTTAGCATTGGACCTAGTACTGGCCTTTAAGCCCTTTCCATCTTCTAGCTCTGTAAACAACACATGAATATCTGCATCTGGAATAGTAGAAATTAATTCATCTAATATTCCGTGCGTTTCTTTGCTTGTTGCTTCCATTTCTGCCAAATCTTCCTTAGAAATTGTAGACCAAACAATACGAGCTTGAGGATCTATCTGAATTTTATTTAATGCTCTACCCCAAATTTTTAGCGTACTTAAAGGCTTTGTTTTATAAATATTTTTTATAATCTCTTGCTGTCTTGCACCAAGTTCCAATAACTCTGCCGCAACCTCCAAAGATCTTGGAGTAGTATTTGGATTTTGGAAACTACGAGTATCTGTAATTAAACCAGTTAAAAGCAGAGTCGCCATATCTGCAGAAATAAGACTCTTCCATTCAGGAATTTGATTAAACCAATGATATAAAACTTCCGTAGCACTAGCAGCAGTAGGATCTATAAGTTGAAGCTGACCGTATCCAGTATTACTTATGTGATGATCTATATTTAAAATTGGAACACTAGAAAACATATCTATTGCATCTGTATAAACAGATCCAAAGAGCGAAATGTCTGCCGTATCTACGGCAACAATTAAATCAAATGGATTATCTCCCTGACCTAACGAAATATCTTGTGGGTGTATTTTCCCTTCCTTTGGAATAACAATAATATTCACACGGTTATCTTCTACTGTGTATCTAAGTTTATCTACCTCCACTCCATCTTTCATATGCACAGTAATTACAAACTGAGAAGAGCCAACTACTTCCTGAGTTAAACTTTCGAATCCTGGAAGAAATTCTAGGAATTCTGGCTTTGTATCTGGACATACAACCGTTACATCTTTCTTAAGTGCAGAAAACAAAGTAAAGCACGCAAGGGCACTACTAAGACCATCTGCATCTACATTTGCATGAGGAATAACCAAAATACGCTGACTTTCTAGTATCGCTTTATTTGCAGCCGTTATTGCAGTTTGAGAGAGTGCCATGTAATCTATATATTATAACATATTTTACTATATTTAGCAATGCCCTAAGGGGTTAGTAAATATGGATTCAAAAGAAAAATAAGGATGAATTCTTGCAGATAAAATTAGATTTGGCAAGGAATAAAGGATAAATATAAAAACAGACCAGCCGAGAAGTTAATGGGTCACCCCCGAGAAGTTAATCCTTAAACCCACCATTTGTGTTACATTGTCACACATTTAAACATTCTTGTATTACATTGTAATACATTTTTCTTTACCTTTGATTTCTATTCCTACAATCCATACTTAGCTTCTTTATTAAGTTGCTCTTCTATCCTCAATAATTGATTATACTTACACACTCTATCTGTTCTGCTGAGTGATCCTGTTTTAATCTGTCCTGTTTTTAGTCCAACAGCTAAGTGAGCAATAAATGCATCTTCTGTTTCTCCACTTCGGTGACTAACTACCGCCTTCCACCCTTGCAACTGGGTTAGCTTTATAGCATCTACCGTTTCGGAAACAGAACCTATTTGATTAAGTTTTATTAAAACCGAATTAACAGCCTTTTCATCTATAGCTTTTTGGATGCGTTCTACATTTGTTACTAACAAATCATCCCCTACTAATTGAATCTTGTCCCCCATTGTTTCCATCATTTCTGCAAAACCAGTCCAATCATCTTCGTTGTGGCTATCCTCTATACTTATTAAAGGATACTTTTTTACAAGTTCTTTGTAGTACGCAGTTAACTCAGTTGATGAGAGTAGCTTTCCATCCACATTATATTTCCCATCACTATAAAATTCTGATGCTGCAGCATCTATAGCTATTTGAATTTTTCCTTTGTATCCTGCGCCATCTATTGCTTTCATAAGAAAATCGAATGCTTCAAAAGCATCTTTAACTTGCGGTGCAAAACCTCCTTCATCCCCAACAGAAACTGTATATCCTGCATCTTTAAGTAACTTTTTTAATACATGGAATGTTTCTGCTCCTGCTCTTAATGCAGTAGTAAAATTATCAAATCCAACAGGAACTATCATACATTCCTGGAAACTAAGACCACTGTCTGCATGCTTTCCACCATTTATTACATTCATCATTGGTACTGGCAAAACTTTAGGATTCTTAACATTGAATTGATCTGCAAGAGATTGCCACAAAGGTTTTTCTTCGGACACAGCTCTAGCTCTACACACTGCCATAGAAACTCCCAATATAGCGTTAGCTCCAAGTTTAGATTTATTTGAAGTTCCATCTAAATTTAACATTATTTGATCCAAAGCTCTATGGTCAGAAACATCCGATCCTATTAATTCTTTAGCAATAGTAGTATTCACATTTCCAACTGCTTTAAGCACAGACTTCCCTCCATAAATTGATTTATCCCCATCTCTAAGTTCTAGTGCTTCGTGTGTACCAGTAGAAGCTCCAGATGGAACTGCAGATCTACCAAAAGAACCATCGTCTAAAGTTAAATCAACTTCTATTGTTGGATTACCACGGGAATCTAATATTTGTCTTGCGTGGATTGTGGAAATAGTAGGCATAGTAAACATATGCTAGCACATTGCCTCAATATGAAAAATTCAAAGTGGCTTCGGACGGGCAGACAAAACAAAAAATGGACAAGAAGAAAAACATTCAAAAAATTTACGCAAACCTAAACTGCTTCACTTCTTAGTATTGTCTTCTTATGAAGCACTCCGCAATACATTGCTATCATCATAATAATAATTGCATTCCATCCAAACCCAGAACTAGGAAGATTTACAGGCATACTACTTGTTTGCCCAATACTTGGTGCAGAAGAAGAACTATCTGAAGAACTTAAATCATTAAATCCAAAAATTAAACCTAAATCCTTATCATCTTCTGATGATAAACTGCTTTCTTGCATAAGTCTTCGCTCTTCTAGCCTTTGTTCTATTCTGTCTTTCCTTCTTTCCATTGTTCGCAGTCTATCTCTATATCTTTCTTCAGATATATCTGCACTAGCATCTAAGTTTTTTTCACTAGAAGGAATACCAGCAATAGTACCTGTATTAGAAAGACCTGGAATATTTGATCCACTTCCAATTTGCCAAAAGTCTGCCTGCCAAAGTATTGCAGTCATTTGGGGCGTCCAGTCGTAGTACTCGTTTGCTACTCCTCCAACAACAAATGGAATAAAAGCTGCTAGAACCAACATAATTCTAGAAGACCATCTTCTTAAAACTTTAAATATAAACGCAGTTAAAAGGAAAAATCCTGTTGCGACTGCAGGTAAACTCCATCCCCATGTAAACCAGTCTTCTATTGCAAATACCCATGGAACAAATATAGAAACCGACTGTAAAATCATCCATAATAATAAAAGCCCAGCAGGAACCCAATGAAGTAATCTAAAGAAATTATCTGCCCTATTTCTTCTAAAAAGAGAAGAAAGTAGAATTGGATACAGTGCTGATATTGCAAACAAAAGCGCCCAAGGAAGTAAACTAGAAGGCAAATCTGGAAGTGTTTGCATTAGCATTCCTGTTACTACCATTACAGATACAAGCAAGAACATAAGAAACGTTTCTGTTGTGTGCTTTAGAGGCATAGGAGGAGTATGGTGCATATTTTGATAGAAAATGTCAAGGAAATGCTGGATAACAACATAATCAATAAAGCAATGAAGGTAGAGGCGCAAAATTTTGCGCCTCTACTGTGTTAATCGCTTGCGCATTGTTTACCATGAGCTAGTCGAATGGTTTTATTGTTTAATTGTTTTATTACTTAATTTCCTACAGCCAACGTTTTCTAACGAAATATGCAAACATAGATCCAAGTATACCCCCCATTACAAGTACAATCATTTCAAACATATATGGAATATCCTGAAAAGGAAGTGGAACATTCATTCCATAAAGACCAGTTATAAATGTAAGAGGAAGCATAGTCACCGAAAATATTGTTAGCAATTGAATAACTGTATTCGTTCTATGACTTAGTAAAGATTCGTGTGTATCTTGCAAAGCTTCAGAAAGCTCTTTAGCAGTTTCTAGCAAAGACCACTGCCTCTCAATTGCATCTAAAATATCATCAAAATATAAAGAAAGTTCTTCAGATACAAACTTCTTATTTTTGTGCTCTAAAGTTGCAATTAGCGCTCTTTGCGGAAGAAGAATAGAACGCATTGTAATAATATTTCTTTTAAGTTTCATAATATCTTTTAATAGATCAGATTGCTCTTCGCTATCAAAAAGCTCATCTTCTATTACACGTAAATCTCTTGAAATTGTATCTACAAGTGGAAAAACACCATCAAAGAAACTATGCATAAGTTCGTATAAGAAAAATCCAGATCCATGTTCTAGATATTCTTTTCGTTCACTATCCGAATTACTTAATTTCTTCTGCATCATATCTAACTGAAACAAATTCCCTCCATGCAAAGTAATTACATACTTCTGTCCTACAAAAATATTTACCTCTTCTTTAAGTATTCTTCCAGATTGCTTACCAATATAAGGAATATGAATAACTAGAAAAATATAGTCTTCATATTCTTCTACTTTTGGTCTTTCATGAACACTTAAGCAATCTTCTATATCTAACTCATGAAACCCATATTTCTTTTGCAACTCAAGAAGCTTCTGCTCAGTAGGCTGTCTCTCATCAAGCCAAGTGATTTCATTGTAAGAAATTTCTTGCATAGCCGATAAGCAGAAGGAGGTTCATCAAATTCCATCTGCGATATTAAAGAGTGAATATGCTCATTAATCAAGAAAAAGAGTCTACTTCTTCTTTTTCTTTGGCAAATACTTCATCCTAGGATCATCTATTTTTTCATGCGGAAGAGTATTGTAATGACGAGATTTAAATTGCTTAGCTTGAATAAACAAGGCAAAAAGAGCTGCTAAACCCCATACAAGCCACCAAACACGCATAGAGACATAACTTATATCCTCTGCACGAGAAACAGCTAGTACTAAACCAATACATCCAAACCATGCAAATAATGCAGACCAACTCCTAGATAATTTTCTTGTTTGAGAATTAGAAAGTGACTTTCTCCAGTATTTTATAGCAAAGGCAAAAACAATAAATAGTAGACAAATAGAAATTGCGGCAACAATTTTAGAACTTTCGTACCCAACTTGGTCTGGTCTTGGCCAGAAGAAATATGTAATTATGTTCATAACAAAGCGAAGTATGCAGAAATAGATCCTTTACCGCAAGAAGACAAATGCTATTTCTTATCCTTACTAGATTTTTTTGTTTGTTTCTTTTTAGCACCTGTATCACTACTCGCTTTTTTACTTGGAAGAGATGTTATATCTTCAACTTCCCCAAGTATGGTATATAAAAGTGCTTCTATCTCTCTTTCTTTTAATGTTCTTGGTGGCCTAAGAAGTAAATATAGAAAAAATCCAACTCCAGGTAATGCAGCAACTAAAAGAATGCTTAAAAACATTAATATAAAAGAATGCGTTCTAAGCAATATATCTCTAGTAGTATAAAACACTAAGAAAATAGCAATAACCCCAAGAATCAACATTGCAATTTGAGCAATGCGAAGCAAAGGATCATCTGAAAGAAACAATAACCAAGGCTCTAAAAACTCTTGAAGAAATGGTGGAAGGGTCATTGGTACTAAAGTTTATATTAGTTTTATGATTTTTGGAAGATAAAGATTAAACAAGAAAATAAAGCAATGTATCAATAAAACGGGTGACCCCATCGTGTGCAATTGAATTTATTAAAATAGGTAGGATGGGAGAACCTTTACATCTTCCAAACCTACCTATGCAACAAGGTAGGCGTTCGGTTTTTGGTGTCAGAAAAGTTTAGGAATCTTTACTTTTCCTCTTCGTGTATGTTCAAGAGAATAAGTTCCATTTAATTTCTTAAATGGTTTTCTGCAATCAGTGAATGGTGTGAATCTTTTTCTTAG
>DAOWDW010000022.1 GCA_030638845.1 Candidatus Peregrinibacteria bacterium
AGAGAATGAGAAAGATGGTAGTGCTAAGAAATGTTCTTCCAGAGCCTCAATTATTTAAATACGATGTGGATCTGAAAGCGCTAAATGAAAAATGTAAAATGAAAAATGAAAAATTAGAGTCAGAATTGGATGTTCTATTAATTGGTTGGGGTAGTACAAAGGGTGCTGTGCTAGATTCTTTATCTAGTGATCAACTTAAAGATAAAAGTATTGGTTACTTACATTGGGATTATCTTTGGCCACTTAAAACGGAGCGCTTCGAAGAGTTGGTCAAAAAGGCAAAAAAAGTAATATGTGTAGAAGGGAATAAACAGGGGCAGTTGAACATGTTACTTAAACAAGAGTGTGGAAAATGTGCTGAATCAAAAATATTAAAATATGATGGAAGACCATTCTTTACAGACGAGCTTACAAATTTCATTCTTTCATTAATCTAATGAAAATTAATCTTAATACCAATGGGGAAAATCCTTCAATGGGTAACTTCTGTTCTCCAAATGTTTGTACTTGGTGCGATGGGTGTGGTGACTATGGAATTTGGACTGCTGTTAAACAGGCATTAGTTGAGCTTAATATAAATCCATGGGAAGTACTTCTTTGTTTTGATGTTGGTTGCCATGGAAACGGATCAGACAAGATTGTTGCTTACACCTTTCATGGTCTACATGGTCGTGTTCTTCCTTTCGCATCTGGAGCCGCGCTTGCAAATATGAATGTACCTGTAATTGCTTTTGGAGGTGACGGTGCTAGTTTTTCTGAGGGCATTGGTCATTTAGTTCATAGTATTAGAAGTGACTACCCAATAACGTTTGTACTGCATAACAATGCAAACTATGGGCTAACAACTGGGCAGGCAAGTGCACTTACTTGGCAAGATCAGCGTATGAATAGCTCACCAAATGGAATTCCAGAACACACTCTTCCTTCTATGGATTTTGTTTTTTCTCTTGAGCCAACATTTGTAGCTAGGGGATTTAGTGGAAATATTCCTCAAATGAAAGAAATATTTAAGCAGGCTATTTCTCATAGAGGATTTTCGTATGTAGATATTCTTCAGGCGTGTCCTACATACAATAAATTTGCAACGCACGAATATCTTTTAGAAAAATGTTACGACATTTCAGGTGAACATAGTTCATCAGATTTTGAAGTAGCAAGGAAGATTGCAACGGAAGACCCAACAAAACGAATAACTACTGGAGTTTTATACCAAAATGAAGATTCTCCGAATTTTTATGAAAGACTAAAAGCAAGGCAGGGGATAAAGACAACAGCGGTTGAGGAAGTAGAGAGGAAGGATGTTAGTGGATTATTGAAGGAGTTTGTTTAAGTGGAATACTGGAATATTGGTATATTGGGCACTGTTTAATGAAAATCTTAATCTGGATTACCAATACACCAATAACCAATCACTAGTACACCAATAACCAATAACCAATCACTAGTACACCAATAACTAATGCACTAATATTCTATTGCTATGCGCATAGACGTTATCACATTATTTCCAGATATGTTTAAAGGGCCTCTAACAGAGAGCATTCTTCAGCGAGCTTCGGATGATAATTTAATAGATATTAAATTTCATGATCTTCGTGAATATGGAATAGGAAAATATAGGCAAGTAGATGATAAACCGTATGGTGGCGGTGCAGGCATGCTGTTTAGAGTAGATGTGGTGATTGATGCTATTGAGGGAGTTACTGAAAAATGCAAAATGCAGAATGCAGAATATAAAATACAAAATACTTGTCTGCCAGACAGGCAAATGAAATGCAATATACCCCATAGGGTATATTTGTCTCCTAGAGGAAAAAGGCTTACACAAACAAGGGTGGAAAGTATTGCTAAAAAGCATGGTTGGTTAATTCTTCTTTGCGGACATTACGAAGGGATAGATCAACGAATAATAGATGGAGGGTGGATAGACGAAGAAATTTCTATTGGTGATTATGTTCTTACAGGAGGAGAAATACCTGCAATGGTACTAATAGATGCAGTTGCTAGGCAGATTCCAGGAGTACTTGGTAAAGATGAATCTGTGCAGGAAGAGAGTTTTTCAAAAGCATTGGATAGAAAAAAAGAATACCCACACTACACACGACCAGATGAATTTAGAGGATTGAATGTTCCGGATGTTTTAAGAGAAGGACACCATGCGAAGATTGAAGAATGGAGAAAGAAAAATATAAAATGAGGAACTGTAAGAAGAAGCTAAAGAAACTAAGGAAGCTGAAGAAGCTGAGGAAACAAAGAAATATAGTTATTAACTAAGTGGGAGCGCGATGCTTTCGCGCGTTTGGATCAGAAATATATAATTTAATAATCCTAATATCATAATCCGATTATTTTTCGTATGATGTATAAGTGTTTGATGATTTAAAAAATGAACTGGCAGAAAAATCTTCTATTAGATTTTATGTTCGTGCTCGTCCTAGTGCACCTAAGACTAGAATAATTGAAAAAATGACTGATGAAAGTCTTAAAATTGCTATTGCAGCTCCTGCGGAGAATGGGAAAGCGAATGGTGAGTTGATAAAATTTCTTTCAAAAGAATTTGATGTTAGTAATAAAAATATGAGGATAGTTTCAGGTAAATCTGCGAGAGTGAAGTTGGTAGAGGTTAAATTATAATTTCTTTATGCTCATTTTTTGTCTTAGTTAATATCTCCAAAAATATTATCAATTCTCCCCTTCAAGTCTGCGTAGTATTGCAGGCCTTCAAGTTTTTCTCCGTTTAAAAAGAAGGTAGGAATGTATTTAACTCCTATACTCTTAGCCCACTCTTTTTGATTGGTTATTATTGTTTCTACTTCTTCGCTTTCAAGACATTTACTAAATATTTCTTCATCTAGCTCTAACTTTTTTACGTAAGAGGCAAGTGAATAATTGGAGTTATTATTTTTTTCAAATAGAAGATTGTGCATAGAAAGCCCTTTTTCCTGTTTTGCGCTACAGTAAGAGCTTTTAGCCGCACTTGTACTATTTATATATTTTTCTAATGTAAATATACTTATGTGTATTTGTAATTTATTAGTTAATACGAAGTCGGCAATAAGTTGTGGAAGTTGTTTATTATGAAAGTCTTGGCAATAGCTACAATGGTGTTCTGTAAAAACAAGAAGGGTAAGTGGTGCATCTTCTAATCCAATTTTAAGTAGTCCAGTATTAGATAGATTTTCTTCTGGGAATAAATTTTCAGTTTCGTTAGATATTGGAGGTGCTTCGCTATCATGCAAAATTGCTCCTGTTGATTGTTCTGCAAAAAT
>DAOWDW010000097.1 GCA_030638845.1 Candidatus Peregrinibacteria bacterium
AACTTCTTTCCTCTTATGAAGATGGTTCTTTACAGAAAAGATTAAGCGAAATTCAAAGTCCACCAAGAGGCTCTAAAATAAAACATGAAAACGACCAACATAAATATAGAATACAAAGAAATTTAAATCCTATTTCATATCTTATAGAGTCTTACTACTGTAGTAAGGGGCAAACAAATTACTGCAAGAAAAACTTTAACTGGAGTTTTAGAAAGAAATAATTAGGAAGGAGAATATTCACAAAGGCACCGTGCTTTCGCACGGTGCTTTTGAAAAAATCTTGAGTTAAAACCCTAAATGCAACAATCAATAAAAGGAAGCAACAATATACTCATACAAACTCATACAAACTTATCCCACACAATATTCCAATAGCAAATCCCAAAACAAACACAGCTCCAAACCGCCAAAAATACATCCAACCTGTTAGCAACCTTCCTCTGGAAGTCTGCTCCTGCATTTTTCTAGTTTCCATTTCTGTTTGAGCAGCTACAGATGTCATCTGTCTTTTCATGCGCCCGCCTTTGCCCATCATCCATATCTATCCATGGATGTGCTCCTAAAACCTCTGGAAGCCAATCATGCTGCCTGTTGTTCTGTGTTACATCGTTTGGTGTCATATCCTAAATTACGTAATCGTGTTTCCATTGCCATTGTTGAAACTCCAAATTGTTGCGCCATTGCATGAATAGTATCGCGTGAAATTGTATCTGGTATACATCTACGAACTGCCTCTTCAGGCATAATCAAATTTCCTGCAAATTCATTGGCTTCAAGTTCTTGCTCTAAATATTTCTGAGTCTCATTTCGAGCAATAAACTGCCCATCAACAAACTCGTCTTGATCATCTTTATGAATAAAGTAATGCCCAAGCTCATGAGCAATAGTAAATAGCTGTCTTTGCTTGGAATCCTGCTTATTCACATAAATTTTCCAAACCTTGCCTTCTCTTCGCAGTGCACCAGAAATATCAAATAAATCCGCTTCCAATATTTCTATCCCATTCTTTATAGCTATAGCAGATACCCTCTTAAATGGATCACTCATATTCTCTTGCATATTAAGTACAGCATTAGCCTCTTTTTGAATCTTTTCCACTTTCTCTGGTGTAAGTAGTGAATTCATACAATCATTTTTTCATGGAATATGCATATTTGCAATCGACCTGCAAGAAAAAAGTACTATGCGAAAAATTGACAAAAGCCCACGCTTTTAGAAATATGTATTACAATGTAACACAAAGCACGAAAGAGGAAGCAACAGGTTAACCAAAACTACAAAAAGAACTTTAGCCCGTTAAACAAAACTTTTCCCCTACATGCCTACCTATATACTCGCCTAATTCATTTTTCTCCAAAAAAACATTCACATCCCCTTCTCTTCCTGTAGTCTACAAATAACTTAAGAGTGGCTACTTGCCTAACTCGCCTACTTGCCTACCTGCCTATCGCATGACCGACGACACAACCACAATCCCTGTAAAAAAGGAAAAGAACGGAGTAGTTACCTGCACTGTTTCTTTTGAAGAAGATAAAGTTAAAAAGAGTGAAGAAGCAGCGCTAATCAAACTTGGAAAAGATGTAAAACTAGACGGATTTCGCCCAGGGAATGCACCAGCAGAGGCTGTAAAAGAGAAAGTTAATCCAGATAAACTTATAGATGAAACTATAAGAGGATTACTTCCAGAAGTACTAGAAAAAATAGTTATGGGAAATGGTTTGCATCCTATTATTCCACCTAAGGTAGATATAAAAAATATGAAACCAATGACATTGGAAATAACTTTCTTCGAGAAACCAGAGGTGAAAGTGAAAGGGGGAAGTAAAATATCTGTTAAGGCAAAAGAAGAAACAGTAGATGAAAAAGAAGTAGATAGACTAATTAAATACATTTTGCAACAGCACCAAAAATCAGCAGACAAAACGGAACCAGCTGAGGAAGGAGATAGAATAACTATGGACTTTACTGGAGAAACTTTAGACGGAAAAGAAGTGCCAGAGCTTAAAACAGAGGGGCATCAGGCAGTTATTGGAAGTAAAACATTGCTTCCCGGTTTCGAAGATGAACTAAAGGGACTTAAGACAGGAGATAAAAAAGACTTCACTCTTACATTCCCAGAAAAACATCAGAAAGAAGAATTAAGAGGTAAGCCAGTTGGCTTTCATGTAAATATTATTAAGGTAGAAAATCTAGAAGTACCAGAGTTAACAGATGATTTTGTTAAGGCAAATATGCAGGCAGAGAGTGTGGAGAAATTTAAGGATGATGTTAAGAAATCTATGTTGCTACAGCAAAAAGATACAGGGAAGAAGCAGGAAGAAGAA